>JAZRDG010000001.1:0-3296 GCA_045660125.1 Eubacteriales bacterium
CTATCTGGCACTTTGGGAGCTGGACGGTGACGGCGTTGTGCTGCCGCGCAAGGGAGATTGGGAATGGTATGACCATCTCTACAACTGCGACAAGCCCATTCTCAGCATTTGCTGGTATTACAGTGCGCTGCGCTTTGCCAAGACTATGGCGCGCGAGCTGGGCGATCACGCTTACGACGCCTTTATCGATGCGCGCATGCAAGCCATTGAGCGCGTGTTCGATGCGCGCTACTGGCAGGCTGCGCAAGGCTATTATGCAAGCGGTGGTTTCGTGGACGATCGCCCCAACGCCATGGGGGTGCTGGCAGGACTTTGCCAAAAGGAAAAATACCCTGCCCTGCGCTATCTGCTGACCTCTGTGTTCAACAGCTCCACTTATATGGAAAATTACGTGCTGATCGCGCTGTGCGAAATGGGCTACAAGCAAGACGCCCTGCGCCGCATGATGTGCCGCTATCAGCCGCTGATCGAGAGCCCCAACTCTACGCTGTGGGAGGACTTTTTCCACCTTGGCACGCGCAATCACGCATGGTCGGGCGGACCTGCTACCGTGCTGCTGCGCTATTTTGCGGGTGTGCAGAACGATCTGAGCGTCCTGCCCTGCGACCCGTCTCCCTTGCAGAACGTGCATTGCGAGATCAAAAACGATACGGACCAAAAAATCATCATTGACCGATAAACACACGAAGGGCGGTGATCCCATGGACAACACGGTACAATATTATCTCGGCATTGACGGCGGCGGCACCAAGACCGCGTTTGCTTTGGTTGATGCGTGCGGCACGCAGCTGGCAACGCTGGCGCTGGGCGCATCCAATCCCAACGATATAGGGCTTGATGCGACCTGCGCGCTGCTTGGCGACGGCATTGACCAAGTGACAGAGGGTTATGACCGCACTGCTATCTCGCTCTTTGCAGGCATTGCGGGCGCAGCTACGGGCGAAAACGCGGCAAGCATCACCGAATATCTGCGCACGCTTGGCTTTGCGAAAGCCGAGTGCCAAAGCGATCTTGCGCTCTCGCTTGCCATTTGTCTTGGCGACTCTGACGGCATTGCCCTGATCATGGGCACGGGCTCGGTTGCCATGGGCAGATGCGGCAATACCCTGTTCCGCGCAGGCGGCTACGGATACTTGCTTGGCGACGCGGGCAGCGGCTTTGCGCTAGGTCAAGGTGCCATCCTTTCTGCTCTGCAAGCCGAGGACGGCAGCGGTGCGCCCACGCTTTTGCATGACTTGGTAGCCGCGCAGTGCGGCAAGGATCGCGTTCTTGATGCGCTTTCCGATTTTTATCGCGGCGGCAAGGCGGAGATCGCGCGCTACGCGCCGCTGATCTTCCGAGCACACGCGCAAGGTGACGCGGTAGCGACCGAGATCCTGACTCGCAACGTGCACGCCATTGCAGACAATATCCGCGCGCTTGCCGAACGCATGGGCAAGGACCAAATTCGCGTTGGGCTTTGCGGCGGCTTGACGGCTGAGTCGGACGTGCTCCTGCCGCTTTTGCAGGATGCCCTGGCAGGTGACGGACGCGAGTACGTTCTGTCTGTAGCCAAGGCGCAACCCATCGAGGGCGCGCTGCATTTGGCAGGGTTGAAAAAATAAAATTTTTTTCAAAAAAACGAGACTTTTTCTGCAAAAAATGCATCTATATAGATGAAGAGCATCGCTGCTTGTCACATCTCGCATGCACGTGGAGGAAATTATGTATCTCAATTACACCAAATACCTGCAAAATCTGTTTACCATTCCGCTTTGTGCAGGAGTGATCGCGCTGATCGTGCTTGTCGGACTGATCGTGCTGATAATCCGATTCATGAAAATCAATAGCCAAAAGCAAGGGCAAAAAATCGGCACACTGCTCTTGAAAAGCATTCCCTTTTGCCTTGGCATTCCGATGGCCGTTGTGGGAATTTTACTGGCATACGTACAGCTGCAGATCGGCTACCCACTCCTGACCGAAAAAAACGCGGACACGGTTGAGCTGGTGGCAACCATTACCGACATGGAGGCAGACGATCTATCCCGCACCACCCACGATGCAGACGGCAACTCAATTCGTGCGCATTACGTTTATTTTGACAATCTGCGCCTGTACTGTTCCAATATGGGTGGTTTTGGCAAGGGAGATACCGTAACAGTACAATATTTACCGAAAAGCGGTGTTGTGCTGTACATAGGTGCGCCGAGCGACCAGCAGCCCACACCGCCCGTGCAACAACCCCCAAATGAGCCTGTACAACAGCCTCAAAAAGAGCCCCTGCTTAAACCAAGCATTTCCATGCTCATATTCACGGTGCTTTTCGCTGCAACCTATATAGTCAACATCGTGCGCTTCATGAGTGCTCGCAATCCTCGCAAAGAGGAGAAATGGGGGCGCAACACCATCGAACTCCGATATAAGGATGGACCTCTGTTCATGGGTCTTCGCTGTGCGCTGGGCGTTTTCATGATTTTAAGCGATCCGAACAGTTATCTGATTGCCGCTTTGATGATTGTTTTCTCAATCTCGGGCTCAATCATACAAGGGCACAAAAATCCTCTTACCTATGACGAAAACGGCATTTATATCACCGCCATCAACGGAAAAGTGTTTTTCTACGAATGGAACGACGTAATCAGTGTGTCCGAGACCATCTACCCTATATACAAAGTCCGCCCGTATCCCTGCACTAAAGTAACGTACCGCACATCCTCGGGAAGGCAGGAGTCCATGTATTTCAGCCACATGCATCACGTAGGCACTCAGAGGTTTGAGATGTTTGCGCAACAATATATCAACCGACAGGACGACGCTGTTTCCGAATAAACAGTATCATATAAGAAAAGACCCGCCACGGCGGGTCTTTTCTTATAGAGGTTGGTTTTCCAACACCCAAACGGACAACCGATACCCTTCTTTGTAGGGGGGGATAGTATCCTCCCACCAGCGTTGAATTTGGTTTACCGACACCCAAACGGATAACCGATACCCTTCTTTGTAGGGGAGGATATCATCCTCCCGCCAGTATACAGCACCGGTATCGACACCCAATCGGATCACCAACGCCCATATTTCGTAGGGGCGGATTGGCATATCCGCCCGCTGTATCTGTTGGGATGTTATGTGAGAAAATCGTTTCCGTTCTTTTTGGCACCGCGGGCGCAAAAAGAACCAAAAACGCCGAGAATATTTCGCTCGTTGCGACGAGCGACGAGGGCTTCGCGCCCTCGACCTGCGCAAACTTTTGAAAAAGTTTGACCAAAACTTTCAAAAGAGAGGTCGTCCGTGTGGTGGCGGGCGAAAACTTTCATGAG
>JAZRDG010000002.1:0-4585 GCA_045660125.1 Eubacteriales bacterium
GTCCAATTTATAGCCATTTTAGTTCTCCTAAAATTACTTGCCGAGTGCTTCAAGAACCTTCTTGGTGATAAGAGCTACAAGCTCCTCGTTTGCAGGTGCGGCAGCCTCCTCGTACTCAATGCCGGGGTGACGTCCGGGAAGGTTCATCTTCTTTCTGAGCTCCATGAGCTTCTTAAGCTGATCGTTGGGGATCTCGTGAACTGCGCCAAGCTCCATAGCGTTCTTGCAGATCTTTGCGTTGAACTCAACCTCCTCCATTACAAAGAGAGCCTTCGTAAGGTTGCAGCCTACGGTAAGTGCGCCGTGGTTCTGAAGAAGGAATGCGTCGTGGTTCTGGATATAGGGCTCAAGAGAATCGGGAATTTCCATAGTGGAGGGAGTACCGTATGCACAGGTAGGAACCTCACCGATGGTGAGAACTGCCTCGGGAAGAATGTACTGATCAAGGTCTACGCCTGCAACGGTGAACGCAGTAGCAATCGGAGGATGAGCGTGAACAACGGCATTAACGTCGGGACGCTCCTGGTAAACTCTCATGTGCATCTTGATCTCGGAGGAGGGGTTCAGTCTGCCGTCGATCTTGTTGCCGTCGCCATCGATACGGATGATCATATCGGGGGTCATGTAGCCCTTGGATACGCCGGTGGGAGTGCAGTAGAACTCGTTGGGGCCTACCTTAACGGAGATGTTACCGTCGTTTGCTGCTACGAAACCGTGATCGTAAATTCTCTTACCGATGTCGCAGATTTCTTTTTTGATTTCGAAGGGTGATTGTGCCATAATTTTGTGTATCCTTTCAAAAAAATTTTTTCTATGTAGGGTGCGGCACGCGAACGCCGCGGGGATTCGGGGTGGAATTACTTAACCAGCGCCTGGGTATCCTTTGCGATCATATACTCCTCGTCGGTGGGGATGACCAGCACCTTGGTTCTGGAGCCCTTTGCGGAGATCTCGCAGGGAACGCCGCGGGTGAAGTTCTTGTTTGCGTCCTTATCGAACTCAACACCGAGATACTCCATGTCGGTAGCGATGCGCTCTCTGATGCGGGAGTCGTTCTCGCCCATGCCTGCGGTGAAGACGATAACGTCAACGCCGTTCATTACAGCAGCGTAAGAGCCGATGATCTTCTTTGCGCTGTGAGCGAGCACGTCAAGTGCCAGCTGCGCGCGGTGGTTGCCCTCTTCTGCTGCATCCCAGACGTAACGCGCATCGTTGGAGATGCCGGAAACGCCCAAGAGACCGGACTTCTTGTTGAGCGCGTCGTTGACTTCCTTGACGCTCATACCGGAGTTGGTGCAGATATATTCGATGATCGAGGGGTCGATGGTGCCGCAGCGAGTGCCCATAGGCAGACCTACCTGGGGGGTGAAGCCCATGGAGGTGTCCACAGCCTTGCCGTACTTGACAGCGGAGATGGACGAGCCGGAGCCGATGTGGCAGGTAACGATCTTGAGCTCCTCGATATCCTTGCCCACGAACTTAGCAGCTTCAGCTGCAACGTAACGGTGGGAGGTGCCGTGGAAGCCGTAGCGGCGAACGCCGTACTTCTCGTACCACTCGTAGGGCAGTGCGTAGATATACGCCTTTTCCTCAACGGTGCTGTAGAAGGACGTGTCGAATACGCCAACCATGGGAACGCCGGGCATCAGAGCCTTGCATGCGTTTACGCCCTTGATGGCAGGAGGTCCGTGCAAGGGGTTGATCGGGATGATGGACTCAATATAGTTCATCTCCTCATCACCCAGGATGCAGGACTGCTTGATTTTGCCGCCGTGTGCAAAACGGTGACCGACTGCGGTGATCTCGCTTACGTCTGCGATAACGCCCCATTCGGCATCGGTCAGCAGCTGCAGTACCAGAGCAATTGCCTCGTTATGAGTGGGCATAGCGTATTCCGCCTCATAAGTGGGCTTGCCGGGACGCTTGTGCGTGATCGCACCGCTCAGACCGATCTTTTCGCAAAGACCTTTGGCGAGCACCAGATTTTCGTCCATATCAAAAAGCTGATATTTCAGGGACGAGCTTCCGGCATTGACGACCAGAATCTTCATAGAAATTCCTCCTCGGATTTTTAAATCTTATTCACGATATATTATATCAAAGATAGCACAGAATTGCAATATATATGCAAAAACTTTTATATCCGAATTTTCCATAAAAATAATCGCTCATTTTTATGTAATATTACCAGTGACAAAAATTTGTCAAAATTTTCCGTGAAAAATTGAAAAATATCTACATTTAATTATATAAAAACAAATGCGTCGGTTAAATTTTTAACAACGAAATGACAAAAAAATAACAATCGGAAAATCGCGAATGTCGTACTTGGCGAGAATCTTGTTGGTCAAACCGCCCAAAGGGGATAAAGAGGGAAGGGCGAAAGGCTTTGCGCAGAGGGGGGCGCGGATCTTGTCGGCGTTTTGAACAAAAATAACTTTTCGGGGAAAAATATGCAAATCCTCTTGTAAAAGGCAAGAATGTCTGTTATAATGATCATGGAGTATTATGTGAACACAAGGAGGTAATGGCTGTGAGTCTGTTGATCAAAAACGTAAACGTATATCACAGCGACAGTATGCGCTTTATCCCCGGAGCCCTGTACGTGTGCGACGGCGTGATCGCGGGCGTGTACTGCCAAGGGGATGCTTTGCCCGAGTCGCCCGCACGGGTGATCGACGGTGGCGGATGCTATCTTGCACCCGGACTTGTGGACACGCATACGCACGGTATCGCGGGCGGAGATTTCATTTCTGCCGACACCGACAAAATGACCGAAATGGCACGCGCGTATCTGCGCGGCGGCGTGACGAGCGTCATGCCCACGCTGGCGTCTGCGCCGTATGACGAGATGCTTGCCTCGGTGCAGCGCATTTCGAACGCTGTGCAAACGGGTGCGGATTGCGGCATTTTCCGCGGCGTACACGTGGAGGGCAGATACCTCAATGCTGCCAAGCGCGGGGCACATGCGCCCGATCTGCTTGCCGCACTTGATGCGGACGAGCTGGACGCGCTGATCGGTGCAGCCAAGGGAGCGGTGCATCTGAGTGCAGCATTTGAGCTGGACGAGGACGGTGCGTTTGCCGCACGCGCGCTCTCATTGGGCGCGACGCTGGGGCTTGCGCATACCACCGCCAATTACGCGCAGGCAAAGCTTGCCATCTCGCGCGGTGTCAATAACTTCACGCATCTGTTCAACGCTATGCCTCCCTTGCATCACAGAGACGGCGGAGCGGTGTGCGCTGCGTTTGACTCGGACGTGTTTGCCGAGCTGATCGTGGACGGCGTGCACGTCTCTCCCGAAATGGTGGCGCTGGCGTACCGAAACAAAAAACAGCAGCTGGTTTTGATCACCGACTCGATGGAGGCAACCGATTGTGCCGACGGTGAATACAGCATTGCGGGCATGCCGGTAACGGTCAAAAACGGACGCGCCATGACGCATGACGGTGCGATCGCGGGCAGCACGCTGCACCTGCTGGACGGGGTCAAGAACCTTGCTTCGTTTGCAGGCATTCCGTTTGAGCACGCGCTGTACTGCGCAACAAAAGCACCTGCTCTGGCGACGGGACTTGACGCTATTATCGGCTCGCTGGAGTGCGGAAAACGCGCCGATATGCTGCTTTTGAACGCTGATTTTGACGTTGAGTGCGTATGGTGCGGCGGCAAGGAAATGCAGCTTTGAGGGGCAAATTCCTTGAAAAAACAGCGAAAAACGAAATTAGTAATTGATAAATAAACCATAAATTAACAAGAGGATACTGACATGAACCAACAAAAACCCAAGTTTTATATCACGACCGCAATTGCGTACGCTTCCAAAAAGCCGCACTTCGGTAACACCTACGAGATCATCATGACCGACGCGGTCGCACGCTACAAGCGCGAGCGCGGCTATGACGTTTTCTTCTGCACCGGTACCGACGAGCACGGTCAGAAGATCGAGAACTGCGCTAAGGAAGCAGGCATTTCTCCCCAGCAGTACGTTGACAACGTAGCGGGCGAGATCAAGACCATTTTTGACGGCATGGGTGCAAGCTACAACCACTTCATCCGCACCACCGACGACTATCACGTGTCTGCCGTGACCAAGATCTTCAAGAGATTCTACGATCAGGGCGATATCTATAAGAGCTACTACGAGGGCTGGTACTGCACGCCCGACGAGTCCTTCTATACCGATTCTCAGGTAACCGACGGCAAGTGCCCCGAGTGCGGCAGAGAGCTGGGCAAGGCGACCGAGGAGGCTTACTTCTTCAAGATGAGCAAGTATGCCGACAGACTGATCAAGCACATCGAGGACAACCCCGAGTTTATCTGGCCCGAGTCCAGAAAGAAGGAAATGGTCAACAACTTCCTCAAGGTTGAGGGCGGCTTGCAGGATCTCTGCGTTTCCCGTACCTCGTTTACCTGGGGCGTTCCCACCTTTGACCCCAAGCACGTCATTTACGTATGGCTGGATGCGCTGACCAACTATATCACCGCCATCGGCTACGATCCCGATAAGTCCTTCGAGGAGCAGAGCGAGCAGTTCCGCAAGCTTTGGCCCTGCGACGTGCACATGATCGGTAAGGACATTCTGCGT
>JAZRDG010000003.1:0-4439 GCA_045660125.1 Eubacteriales bacterium
GACCGAGTTCTTTGACAGAGCGGTGACCGACGATACCATCAAGTATTACGCGAGATATTACACGTCGGAGCAGGTGGTCACGCGTGCGATCAAGGACATGAAGCGCGGACGCGACGTGTCTGTCTGCGGACACGCGATCAGACGCGCGAGATTTTTGGCATGGATCCTGCCCACCAAGATGGTCATGAAGATCTGGTGTAACCAGCAAAAATTGTAAGATCAACAAGGGGAAAAGCAGCAAAGGAGACTTGCTTTTATGAAAAAGATAGGATTTATCGATTATTATATCAGCGAATGGCATGCAAACAATTATCCCGCATGGATCGCGGAGATCGGCGGTGACGCGTTTTCAGTTGACTACGTGTGGGCAGAGGAGTACGTCTCGCCCGTTGACGGACGCAATACCGACGAGTGGTGTGCCGCCTTTGGCGCACAGCGTTGCCAAAGCATTGCGGAGCTTTGCGAGAAATCGGACTATATCGTCATTCTTGCTCCCTCCAATCCCGAAAAGCACTTGGGATATGCAAGGGAAGCGCTGCAATACGGAAAAAACACCTATATCGACAAGACCTTTGCACCCGATTATGCAACCGCAAAAGCGATTTTTGAGGTTGCTGCGCAATACGGTACGCACTTTTTCACCACCTCGGCTTTGCGCTATGCTACCGAGTTGGACGCGCTTGTGGGAGCGCAGGCTGTCACGGTTACGGGTGGCGGAGGCTCGATTGAGGAATATATCATCCATCAGGCTGAGATCCTGGTCAAGCTGACCGATAGCGAGCCCGTGGCTGTGCGCGTGGAGCAGCAGGGCAACCAATACGTGTGCTCCGTGCGCATGGAGAACGGCAAGGCGGGTACCATGCTGTATGCAAGCGGATTGCCGTTTGGTGTGTATACCGATCGCTATACTCCTGTGCAGTCTGATTTTTTCAAGGGTCTGATCGCCGATATGCTTCGTTTCTTCACAGAGAAAACGCCTTCCTTTGATATCTCGCAAACCTTAAAGGTCATGAAGATCCGCGAGGGCGTGGTCAAGGGCAAGGATGCGCTTGGCGAGTGGATCACTCTATAAAGCTGATCGGAGAGATGATGATGCTTTCAAAAAACTGCTTTATCAAAGCGACAAGCGAATATAATACATTTGAGAGTCCCGTGCCCGCATACTGTTTTAGACGCGCATTTTGTTCGGATACAGCGGGGGCTGCCAAAATTACCATTGCCGTATGTGGCTTTTACGAGCTGTATCTCAACGGTGAGAAGATCACCCGCGGTTTCTTGTCTCCGTATATCAGCAATCCGGACGATCTCGTTTACTATGATGAGTATGAGGTCACGCTAAAGCAGGGCGAAAACGTGATCGGCGTTTTGCTCGGCAACGGATTTCAAAACAATCCCGGAGGACACATCTGGGATTTTGACAAGGCAGCCTTCAGAAGCGCGCCTATGCTTGCTATGTGTGTAAGTCGGGGAAGCACGGTTTTGCTTTGCAGCGATGCGTGCTTCAAGATTGCGCCCTCGCCCATCAGAAGTGACGATTACCGTTTTGGTGAGTACTACGACGCGCGCTGTGAAATGGAGAACTGGACGCAAATTGGCTTTGAGGACGCGGTATGGCAAAGTGCCTTGCCGGCAGCCCCTCCCAAGGGTGAGCTGCGTCTTGCCGACGTAGCACCCATTACCAGGCAGTGCGAGATCGCGCCCGTAGAGATCATTCCGTGCAAGAACGGTTATATTTACGATTTCGGTGTCTCCCACGCAGGCGTTTGCCGTCTGTGCATCAAGGGTGAGTTGGGGCAGAGAATTGAGCTGCAGCATGCGGATTCGCTCAAGGACGGAGAGCCGGACCTTGCGCAGATCTGGTTTGGCGGCGAATATTGGGAGCGCGACAAGGATATTGTGCATAAGGACACGTATATTTGCAAGGGTGAGGGGACGGAGGTCTATACCCCAACCTTTACCTATCACGGTTTTCGCTACGTAAAGGTTACGGGGATTACCGAGGCGCAGGCGACCAAGGATCTTTTGACCTATCTTGTGTATCACACCGAACTGCACACGCGCGGCGGCTTTGCATGTTCGGATGCTGTGGCAAACACGCTGCAGGAGCTGACAAGACGCAGCATTGCGTCCAATTTTTATCATTTTCCCACCGACTGTCCGCAACGTGAGAAAAACGGTTGGACAGCGGATGCAGCCCTTTCCTGCGAGGCGGCACTCTTGAATTTTGATCCCGAGCGCAACTACGCAGAATGGCTGCGGAATATTTGCAAGGCGCAACGGGGGGACGGTGCGCTGCCTGGTATCGTGCCCACGGGAGGCTGGGGCTTCCATTGGGGCAACGGCCCCGCATGGGATTGCGTGCTGGCGTATCTGCCGTATTACGTGTATGTGTATCGCGGACAGACCGACATGATCACCGAGTCGGCACAGGCCTTGGTTGCATATCTGCGCTATCTGCGCACGCGCTGTGATCGGGACGGTCTGCTTTGCATCGGACTTGGAGATTGGTGTCACGTAGGCGGCATCCCGCCCAAAGCACCGCTGATTCTGACCGATACGGTCATGGCGATAGACATTGCCAATAAAATATCCGTTATGCTGCAGGCGATTGGTCACGCGGATGACGCGGCATATGCCGGGGAGCAGGCGCTTGCGTACAGAGAAGCGATCCGCGCGCATCTGATCGATTGGAACGGTATGCTTGCGGTCGGAAATTGCCAGTCGAGCCAGGCGATGTGTCTTTATTACGGTGTGTTTGACGAGTCTGAGCAAAGGGCGGCGTTGGATCGCCTTTTGGATATGATCCATACATATGATGATCATATCGACGTTGGCGTGCTGGGTGGCAGAGTGATCTTCCACGTGCTGTCCCGCTTTGGATACAGCGACCTTGCCTATAAAATGATCACGCGCGAGGATTATCCCTCCTACGGAAACTGGGTAAAGCGCGGCGCGACCACGCTCTGGGAGAATTTTCTGCCTGACAGCGTAGCCTCCATGAACCATCATTTCTGGGGAGACATCAGCGCATGGTTTATTAAGTGCGTAGCGGGGATCGTACACAATCCTGATCAGAATCACGTAAACGAGCTGCTGATCGCGCCGTCCTTTGTAAAGGCGTTGGATCATGCATCGGCTTATCACATAGCCCCTGCAGGCAAAATTGCCGTTTCTTGGAAAAGAGACGGGAAGGATATTTTGCTTGACGTGACCGTACCGGAAAATGCTTGTGCAAGTGCAGTCTTGCCTGCGCATTATCGCTTTGCGGATGGAGCAACGTCAAAGACGGTCGTGAGCGGTACGTACAGAATTTTTCATACGCTTTGAATCTTGAATATGTAATAGCCGAACAGAGGGAAGCCCTTTTGTTCGGCTATCCATTTATTGCTTGACATGATTTTTCGTTTTTCACCTAAACTAACCTTGAATACAAAAAAGGAATGAAACTATGGGTAAATTGGGTGAAAATTATCGGGTCAACGTGGCAACGCTGGACAGCCTCTTACACCCCGATGAAAATTTCGATGTCATTCGTAAGGTGCTGCGCGTAGGCCCTGACGAAATGACGCTTTATTATATCGACGGCTTTGTGAGCGCGACTCCTATGCAAAAGCTGATGATGCATTTCCTCTCGCTGGATTCGCTGAGTACGCCTCCCGACGGCGTCAAATCTGCCGCCGAGCGGTTCGTGGAATACAACGTGCCGCACGTCGAGTGCGATACCACAGGCAACACCGACCTGATGGTGCAAATGGTGCTCTCGGGTGCCGCGCTCATCCTCGGCTCAACCTTTGGTCCGCAGGCACTCATCGTGGACGCGCGGACCTATCCCGCGCGCTCGACCGAAGAGCCCGAGGGCGACCGTGTCATGATCGGCTCGGGCCACGGCTTTGTGGAAACGCTCATCTTTAATACCGCCCTCTTGCGCCGTCGCGTGCGCGATCCGCAGCTGACCATGCAGTATTTCTCGATCGGCAAGCACTCCAGAACCGACGTGGTGCTTTGCTATCTTGCAAGCCGTGCCAATCCCGACTACGTGCGCAAGCTGCAAAAGCGTCTTGCCGCCATTGATACCGACGCCCTGCCGCTGGGTCACCAATCTCTTGCCGAATGTCTGATCAAGGCACGCTGGTACAATCCCTTTCCAAAGATCCGCTATACCGAGCGTCCGGACACCGCCGCCGCGCAGGTGCTGGAGGGCAGTGTGCTGATCTTTTGCGACAACTCGCCGCAGGTCATGGTCCTGCCTGTCAGCATCTTTGATTTCATGCAGGAAACCAACGACTATTATTTTACCCCGCTGACAGGCAGCTATATCCGCGTCATTCGCTATATCGTGTTTGCGCTCTCGCTGTTTTTAGTGCCCACGTGGTATCTGCTGCTCTTGAATGCGGGCGCCGTACCCGTATGGCTGCGCTTTGTCATCCCGCAGGAAACAG
>JAZRDG010000004.1:0-8219 GCA_045660125.1 Eubacteriales bacterium
ACCGCAAACACGGGCAAATATCCGTTTGCAGCCATCGCCGCACCAAAGGTTACGGCGTGCTCCTCTGCAATTCCGACGTCGAAATATCGCTCGGGATGCGCCTGGTGAAAGATCTCAAGCCCCGTGCCGTCGCCCATAGCGGCTGTGATGGCACAGATGCGTTGATCCTCTTCTGCAAGCTCGGTCAGCACCTGACCGCAAACCTTGGAGAAATTGGGCTTTTGCGAGGTCTTGCCGACGGGAGAAACACCGTGATACGCGGTAGGTGCTTGCTCCGCAGGCTCATAGCCCAAGCCCTTACAGGTTTTTACGTGGATGATCACGCTCTCGTCCAGCTTTTTGGCCTCGCGCAGCAGCTCCTCAATGGCAACCGCGTCGTTTCCGTCCACAGGGCCGAGATAGGTCAGCCCCAGATCCTCAAAATAATTACTGCCGTACAGGAAGTTCTTAACGCCCATTTTGACGCGCTTGACCGCGCCAAACAGCGGCTTACCGATCACGGGAATGCTTTTGAGCACGTTTCTGGTGACCTTTTTGGCTTTGAAATACGCTTTTCCGCGTCTGATCTTGGCAAGCGTATTGGCAAAGCGTCCCGTATTCCTTGCGATCGACATCTCGTTCTCATTGAGCACGATGATCAATCGCAGATCCTTTTCCACGTTATTGAGTGCCTCGTGCACCATGCCGCCCGTAAACGCACCGTCACCAATGACCGCGATCGAATAGGCATCCGAGCCCGACAGCCTATCTGTGATAGCAAAGCCAAGCGCTGCCGAGATCGAGGTGGAGCTGTGCCCCGCGCCAAACGGATCATGCGCGCTCTCGCTTCTCTTGGTAAAGCCCGAAAGCCCGCCGCTCTGCCGCAGCGTATCAAACTCCGAAAGTCTGCCCGTCAGGATCTTATGTACGTAGCATTGATGTCCCACGTCCCAGATCATATGGTCCTTAGGGGAATCAAAAACGCGATGCAGCGCCACGCTCAGCTCCACTACGCCGAGATTGGACGCAAGGTGTCCGCCGTTTTCATTGACGCGCTCGATCAAAAATTCACGTATTTCTTGGTTCAGGCAAAGTATTGCCTGCTCGTCAAGCGCTTTGAGCGTTTGCGTATCGTCCAGCTTGCCAAGATACCGATATTTGGTTGTGTCCTGCATACTCTGCCCTCCCTTCTTGTTCATAACTATAGCATTATATCATACTTTCTTTGTAAATGCAAACATTTTTTCGGATTTTTGAAAAATTCGACCGTATTTTTGCACTTTTGTGCCTATAAGCCTGTTATTTCCAAAAAGCCCTTGACAAAATCGCGCATATCATATATAATGTTGAGTAACATTTTGAATTAAGGAGATTGTATTTTCATTATGGACGCGGACAGTATACGATTATTTTTGCTTTTAATCGTATTTGTTGCCCTTGTATCCTGCAGTGGATACTTTTCGGGCGCGGAAAGCGCTTTTACTACGCTTAATAAAATCAGAATTAAAAGTCAGGCAGACGAGGGAGATCGCAAGGCAAAGCGTGCTTTGTACATTACCAATCACTTCGAACGTGCGCTGACTACTATTCTCGTTGGTAATAATATCGTGAACATTGCGGCAGCCTCGGTGGCTACCGTCATTGCTGCGCAATTATTATCCCCTTCGGGCTTGGACGAGGATACGATCAACTTCATATGTACGATATACGTCACGGTAGTTGTATTTGTATTCGGCGAGATGATCCCCAAAAGTCTTGCAGGTGACCGAAGCGAAAGCATCAGTTTGCTGTTCGCTGCTCCCTTGCGCTTGCTGATGAAGCTCTTTACACCTATTGTGGCTCTTTTTTCGTTTTTGAACGGTCAGGTCTCGCGCGTATTCAAGCCCGAGGAAGAGCCGTCCATTACCGAGGATGAGCTTTACGATATCATTGAAACCATTGAGGAAGAGGGCGTTGTGGACGAGGAGCAGAGCGACATGCTCAAGTCGGCACTGGAATTTGCGGGCACGACGGCGGCTGACGTTATGACCGTGCGCCAGGACATCGTGTATATCGATATCTCGATGAGCAACGAGCAGATCAAGGATATGATCATGCACACCACGCACTCGCGTATTCCCGTATGTGACGGCACGCCCGACAACATTATCGGCACGCTGCCTATCCGCGCATTCCTCAAGGAATACCTCAAGAACCCCGAGCTTGAGCTGCGCTCCTTGCTCATTCCCGCATTTTTCGTAAAGGCTACGGCAAATATCGACGACCTTTTGACCATCATGCGCCAGCACCGCTACTACTTAGCCGTGGTTATTGACGACAAGGCAAGCACGATCGGCATTGTGACCATCGAGGACTTCCTTGAAGAGCTGGTTGGTGAGATCTGGGATGAGGACGACGTGGTTGACCCCGACTTTATCAAGATGGGCGGCAACTACTTCCGCGTGACCTCGCGCATGACCGTGGGTGAGGCGTTCTCGCGCATCGGTCTTCCCGCCCCTGCACATGCCGTGGCGCAAAAGCCGCTGATCTCGTTTATCATTGACACCTTGGGCAGAATGCCCGAGGAGGAGGAAAGCTTTGACTTTGAGGACGTTACCGTCATTGCCGAAGAGGTCAAGGACGGCAGACTGACGCAGGTCGTCATTCATATTCCCGATGATAAGGAGGATGACGAACAATGATCTTCTATCTCATTATTATCGTGATCATGGTGATCTTATCCGCCTTCTTCTCCAGCAGCGAGATCGCCATCAATTCGCTCAACCAGGCAAGACTGAAAAAAGCCATTGACTCGGGCGACAAGACCGCCAAGGTGGCTTATCAATTAAGCGAAAACTTTACCGGCACGCTTTGTACCATTCTGATCGGTAACAACCTTGTCAACACTGCCGCTACCACGGCAGCAACCGTCGTCATTCTGCGATTTATGACCAAGCGCGGATTTTCCGGCGCGGACGAGCTTGCCCCCGTACTGACCACCGTGATCATGACGGCGATCCTGCTCGTTTTCGGCGAGATCCTGCCCAAAAACATGGGCAAGGCACGCCCTGAGCGTTGGTCTCGCATGGTAGCCTACCCCATTCGCGCACTGACCTTGGTGCTGTTCCCTATCGTATTCGTTGTCACCGCCGCTATGCGACTTTTGCGCCGCTTCTGGGGTACGGATGACGAGGACACGCCTACCGTAACCGAAGAAGAGCTTTCCACCATCATCGAAACGGTTGAGGAGGAGGGCGTGATCGACGAGGATCAGGGCGAGCTGCTGCAAAGCACGCTGGAGTTCCCCGACACCACGGTGCGCGAGATCATGACGCCCCGTATCGACATGGTGCAGATCGACATTGACGACGATCCCGAAGCCATTTTGCAGATCGCCGAGGAATCCCGTTATTCCCGTATTCCCGTTTACCGTGACAGTATTGACAACATCATCGGCGTTCTGGTGCTCAATCACTACTACAAGGAGCTGACCGAGGTTGGCGGTGACGTACGTCGCATCGATCTCGAATCCCTTTTGATCAAGCCCAAGTTCGTACACAAGACGCTGCGCTTACCCAACGCGCTTGGCGTGATGCGCGAGCACAAAACGCACATGCTGATCATCGTGGACGAGTTTGGCGGCACCATGGGTATTGTCACCATGGAGGACATTCTTGAGGAGCTGGTTGGTGACATTTGGGATGAGTCCGACGTCATCGTCAAGGAAATCCGCAAGACCGGTGAGAATACCTACGAGGTTTCCGGTGACATGAACATTGACGATTTCTTTGCAGAGATCGAGCACGAGGACGACGAGTTTGAGTGCGAATACAAAACCATGGGCGGCTGGGCGGTCGAGGCGACCGACGCAGACCCGCATGTGGGTGACAGCTTCACTTACAAAAACCTCTGCATCGTTGTAGACGAGATGGACGACATGCGCGTCACGCAGCTGACCGTGCTTGTCACGCCTCCCGCCGAGGACGAGGATGAGCAAGAGGAAGAATAAAATCCGGTTGTGGGTGCGCATCGCGCACCCACAATTTTTTATTGACTTTTTGGCAAAATGTGTTATAATCAAGGTATAAACAAGTACGAGGATACCTATGAGAGTTGAAATTTTCAATACCCTGCCCAAGTCAGCCAAGCGCATCAGGGTTGCGGTGTTTATGCAGGAGCAAGGCTTTTGCGACGAATTTGACGCGCTGGACGCGCAATGCGTGCATCTTGTGGCGTTTGACGGCGATCTTCCTACCGCCACCTGTCGCGTATGGCTTGCCGAGGACGGCTGGCACGTAGGCAGACTTGCCGTGATGCGAGAATACCGCGGCAAAGGGCTTGGCGGCTTGATGCTGCAGCATGCCGAGGCGCACGCAAGATCGCTGGGCGGTGGCAGCATTTCCCTGCACGCGCAATGCAGAGCCGAGACGTTTTATCGCAAGTACGGCTATACCCCCTACGGCGGCATCGACTACGACGAGGGCGTAGAGCACGTGCATATGAGAAAGATTTTTGATTGAGAGGACATAAAAATGGCAATTTTGGTTGAATACAACAAGGACTGGAGCAAGCTTTACAAGGAGCAGGCAAAGCTGATCAAGAAAACGATTGGCAAATCTTGCGTTGCAACCCAGCATATCGGCTCAACCGCGATCCCGGACGCACCGGCAAGACCCGTAATCGACATTCTGTTGTTGCTCAAGAACACCGAGACTGCACAGCAGCTTGCCGCACTTGGATACTCCGACAACGGTGATGGCACTTATCTGCTTCAGGGTGACACTGTTAGCTACCTGGTATATTGCGCGGACTTGAACGATCACGACACCATTGACACGCATATGGGACTTCTTAACCATTTACGCACAAGCAAGAAATCCATACAAGACTGGTCCGAGCAAAAGCAAGCCTGGGCGGAGCAATTTGCAAATGACGCACAGGGCTACGAAAGCGCAAAGAAAGCATATTTTGAACAAATCGCGCCCGGAGCACGTGACAAACAGCGCCATGACCAAAAACTTGGCTCATCGCTTGCCATTGGTATGTGCCTTGGCTGCGGTGTTGGCATGTGCTTTGGCGTGGCAATGAACAATATCGGCGTGGGCATGTGCATCGGCATGAGCGTTGGCATGTGCTTGGGGCTTGCGCTGGGACATGCGAATGATAAGACGGATAAAAAACAATAATAAAAAACCGATACCTCGTTCATGAGGTATCGGTTTTCTGTTTATATAGCTTTCATCGCCGCTTCAAGCGCTTTGGTGATGTCGGCAAGCGTCATGCTCGGCTCGCCGTTCTTTGCTTGCTCGGGCAGGTACGGCACGTGCACAAAGCCCACCTTGGTGGGTGTGGCGCGGTAATGGTGCAGCAGCGTGTACAAGACGTCATTGCACACAAATCTGCCTGCGCTGTAGGAAAGCGCGCTTGGCAAACCGATCTCGCGCACTGCTCGGACCATGTCGCGCACAGGCAAGGTAGCGGCGTACGTGCCGGGTGCACCCTGCACAATGGGCTGCGCAAGCGGTCTGTTCCCAGCGTTATCCGCAATTCTTGCGTGTCGCAGATTGACGCCGTACACCTCGGGCGTGATTGCCGCTCTGCCGCCCGCCTGTCCTACGCAAACGATAGCATCGGGATGCAAGTCTTGTGCGACATGCAACACGGTCTGCGCTGCAAGACCGAACACGGTAGGAATTTCGATCTTTGTCAGTTGCCAATCCCCTATTTGGTCGGGCAAAAGCTTGACCGCCTCCCACGAAGGGTTGACTGTCGCGCCGCCAAACGGGTCAAAGCCGGTGATCAATAGTGTTTTCATGCGTTCCCTCTGTTCATGCGCTCGCTGCCCCACCAATCGGGCACAAGGTCGCCAAGCGTGACGGTGGAGAGCGTTTCAAGGTCGGTCAAAATCTCTATCTCGGGGCTGTGCTGATCCAGCTGCATCATCATTTCCCTGCACGCGCCGCAGGGCGAGCCAACCTTGCCGCTACCCATAACGCATACAAGCTTGACAATACGGCTCTCGCCGTTTGTGATCATATTGGCGATCGCATTGCGCTCGGCGCACATGCCAAGGCCCGAGCAGGTGTCGATGCACACGCCCACGTACACGTTGCCCTTATCTGTCAAAATCGCAGCCGCCACGCCGCCCGCATCCATAAAGGGCGTCAGCACACGCGGGTTGAGCTTTTGCTTTGCGGTGTCGTATAATTCGTGCCAGATGGTTTTCATAGTACTCTCCTGAAACATTGTTGTATTCATTATAGCACGAAATCACAATCTTGGCAAGAGGTCTTGCGGAAATGCTGTTTACGGCTAATCAGAGTGATCTGATCAATTTGGACGATCACGGATTGCAGCACAAGGTCTCCCCCGCCCCAATGCAAACACAAAGTGAAAAAAAGGAGCGTTCCCTGCACGGAAACGCCCCTTTTGTTGAATGCTTAATGCTTGGATTTTTCAGTTCGCTGCCTCGGCGGCTTTGTGCCAGGTGACTTCCTTTAAGTAAGCGGAGAAAGACTCGTGCTCCTGCTTGGTGCCGGTGACGATGGAGCCGTTGGAGCGATCCCAAAGGTACTGGTAGCAGAAAACGGTCACGCCCACGCATTTATCCAGGCTTTCGGTGTACTGCAGCGAGCGCAGCATGATGTCCTTGTGGCGGGCCCATTCATCCTTACCGGCAGCACCTGCGTAGTTGTCTACGCCCGAAAGAGCCTTGCCGAAGGACATACCGACGATCAGGCTGACGTAGTCGGTCTTGATGATATCCTGCCAGATCAGGCAGGTCTTGTCAAATGCCCAGTTGGCATGCTCAAAGCCGAAATAGACCTGCGGACAAATGTAATCTAGATAACCGGGATATGCGCACCAGGTCTTGACATCAGCGTAGTGGCTATCCATAACGGTATTGATGTTACCCGCGGGAGAGATGCCGAACAGTGCGCGGAGGTCGTGGGTCTTGACGGTGGCGTAGAGCTCTGCAACCAGCGTGCTCAGGCACTCCTTGCGCCAATCAGACAAAGAGAGCTTACCGCCGTCCTGCTTGTAGGCATTGTATGCCTTCTGGTCAAAGGAAGCGTCGGTGGTGGGATAGAAATAGTCGTCCATATGGATGCCGTCCATCTCGTACTTCGCAAGGATCTCGGCAGCACCGTCACAGATCAGCTTTCTCACCTCGGGATGGGCAATGTTGAGATACCAGTTCTTGTTGACGAATACCAGATAGTCGCCCTTCTTGGTGGTATCGTTGTACCACTGCTTGATGAGGTACTTATTATCCACCTGCTTGATCTCGTCCTCGGTCATGCCGCGCATGGGGTTGATCCAGCCGTGTACCGACAGTCCTCTTTCCTTGCAAAGCTCCATGATGATCTCAATGGGATCATACGTAAACTGACCCGCGTAGGAGCCCATGGAATACTTGCTGGGCGGATAAACTTCGGAGGGGTACATACTGTCGGCATAGGGACGGAGCTGCAGCACAACGGTGTTAAAGCCGTCGCTGACAACGTTATCCAGCACCTGTGCCATGCGGTTGCGGAAATCCGCCTCGTCGCGCTGAGCGTTTCCGTTTGTGTAAATGGGCTGCAGGTCGAACTGCGACAGCCAGATCGCCTTCCAATCCGCATCAATGGTCTCGGGATGGTCGGGCACGAAAGGAATGGTGCCGTCGGGGGTGCGCTCGGGGATCACTTCCTCGGTCGTGATCTCCTCGGTGGTGGCTTGTTCAGTGGTTTCGGGCTCGGTCATGGGCTCGGTCTCCTGTTCAGTGATGATAGGATCGGTGTCAAGCGTGGCATCAGGGTTCGTACCGTTGGATTTGTCACAAGCGACCAAAAGAAGTGTCGCTAACAGTAGCAGGGCGAAGATCAGCCCCACGTTGCGCATGCGTTGTGTCATGTTTGAGCTCCTTCCAAGATGTTCTTTTCCATATTATACCACATCCCACGCCAAAAAGCAATAGGTTTATTCGCTCTTGTGGCGCATGGATGGTCGCGCTCGTTCAAAAATGCCGCTTTTCGCCGCATTGCTACACACAAAACTGCACGAAAGACGCGCGTTCACCCGCATTCGCGCAAATCATATCGTGCCAATGCGCGCACCTCGCAAAATCACCAAAAAGCCGCCTGAAAATCGCATAAAAATTGAGCGAAAAAAAGTAAAAATATTTCGAAAAAGGTATTGACTTTTGCTCAAGTATGTGCTAAAATATACAGGTCGTCAGGGAGCAACAGTTCCCACAGACGCATCTGGGTGTGGCGCAG
>JAZRDG010000005.1:0-3429 GCA_045660125.1 Eubacteriales bacterium
GATGGTTCTGGGCTGCTTGATGGCAGCCTTGACTGCGGTTTTGGTGATCTCGTTAAAGGTCACGCGCTGGGTCTTTTCCACGGGAATGCCCAGCACAGCTGCGAGATGCCAGGAAATTGCCTCGCCTTCACGGTCAGGGTCGGTTGCTAAGAAGACCTTGGTGGCATGCTTTGCCTCCTTACGGATCTCCTTGATCAGATCGCCCTTGCCGCGCACGTTGATGTAGTGTGCGTCAAAGCCGTTCTCAATGTCCACGGCAAGCGTGCTCTTGGGCAGGTCGCGCACGTGTCCCTTGGAGGCGATGACCTTATAGTTAGAGCCAAGATAGCCCTTGATGGTTGTTGCTTTGGAGGGTGACTCCACAATTACCAGATTTGCCATATCTTTATTTTGTTCCTTTCAGGTAAGGTAAATTATTTACGAGTGTAAAGTCCGCCGGGCAGTGAGCTGATCAAGCCCTTGATCTCAAACATAGTCAGCGCCATCATGACCTCGTGCGCGGGGTAGCCGCAACGCGTAAGCCATTCGGCTGAGATCGCCTTATCCAGCGGGATCTGCGCGAACATGTCGCGCTGTTTTTGGGAAAACTGTGCCAGCACCTCGGCTGAATCGTCGCGATGCGGTTGTGCAGCGGGCTGCGCGGGGGCAGCCTGTGCCCGGGGTTGCTCTGCCTGCTCGGGCTTGCTT
The DNA here is from genome assembly GCA_045660125.1 of Eubacteriales bacterium. Classification (GTDB taxonomy): domain Bacteria; phylum Bacillota; class Clostridia; order Oscillospirales; family CAG-272; genus SVQP01. The sequence continues at coordinate 688 of JAZRDG010000005.1, forward strand.
GCCTTGGGAGCAGACTGCTTTTGTGTCGCGCTTTGCTCCGCGCGCACCTCTCGCACGCTCTTGGCGGGAGCGGATGCTGCGGGGATCCCCACGCCGTAGCGTGCAAACGCGGCGGGATCGGGGTCGGAACGCTCCTGCGCGCGCATCAGGCGGGCACTATCCACGCTGTCGCGGTACAGAAACGCATAATTTTGCAAAATATCGCGCGCGCCCAGCACAACGGCTGCACCGTCGCGAATCAGCGCGTTGGTGCCCGAGGTATTGGGATCGCCCACGTTGCCGGGAACGGCATAAATGTCCTTTCCCTGCACGATCGCCTCTCTTGCCGTGATCAGCGCACCGCTGCCAAGATCGGCTTCCACGACCAGCGTGCCCGCACCAAGACCGCTGATGATGCGGTTTCTGAGCGGGAAATGATAGCCTCTGGGCGGCGTAGAGGGCGGAAATTCGGTCAGCACAAGCCCGCGCTCGGCAATGGCGTGCATCAGTCGCTCATGCTGTTTGGGATACGGCACGTCAATGCCGCAGCCAAGCACCGCAACCGTGCAGCCCTTGGCTGCCAAAGCGCCCACGGCACAAGCCGCGTCAACGCCCAGTGCCATACCGCTGACGATCACGGTTCCCGTGCTTGCCAGCTCGTAGGAGATTCTGTACGCCATCTCCTTGCCGTATTCACTCATGCTGCGCGTGCCTACCATGCTGATAAACAGGCGCTTGTCAAAGTCGGGCAGCTTGCCCTTGTAGTAAAGCACGCAGGGCGGTGCCTTGATGGCACGCAGCGTACTCGGATATGTGGGATCGGTGTAGCAGAGAATGCCTACGCCGTGCTTCTGGCAGTACTCGATAATGCCGTACGCCTCGTCCAAGGACTTATTGCACAGCTTGCCCTTCAGGCTTTCGCTGATATCCAGCGCCTCGATCTCGCTCTCCTGCGCACAAAACAGCGCGTATGCAGAGCCAAATTGCGCGATCAGCGGTGCAAACTCCGCATTGGCAACACCTGTGCAAAGCGACAGCCATACCGAAAATAAGGTATCATTCCCTTTCATGCAAGTAGCTCCTTTCATACGTCAACAGTTGTTTTGAACGGTTTAATCGTTGCGGCACATTTCCCACATCAGCACGGCAGCCGCAACAGAGGCATTGAGCGACTCGGCATCGCCCGCCATGGGGATATACACGCTTGCGTCACATGCGTCAAGCACAGCAGCGGAAAGTCCGTGTCCCTCGTTGCCGATCACGGCACTGTCCGCCTTGCCAAACGCAAAGCTGCCAAGCTGTCTGGCGCTCTCGTCAAGAGCCGCGGCATACACGCGTCTGCCGGATGCACGCATCATTTCGATAACGGCAGCCAGATCGTCCACGCGCAAAATACGCTGGGAAAACAGCGTGCCCATCGCGCCGCGCAGCACCTTGGGGTTATACAGATCGGCGCAATCGCCGCTCAGGATCAACCAATCGATGCCAAAGGCAAACGCCGTGCGCACCACCGTGCCCACGTTGCCGGGGTCACGCAGCGACTCACACAGCAAAACGCGTCCGCTCGCGGGCGAGAGAATGTGTGCAAGCTCCTCGTTGCTACTATTTATTGTAGCGATTTTATGAATTTTGTCAATATATTTTGCCACGCAAATGATACCCTCGGGCGCATTTTCGTCAGAAATCTTGACAAAAAGGTCATGCGAAAGGTACAAAATGCGGCAATTTGCGTCACCAAGACCGACGCCGTACAGGTCATTTGCCTTGGCGTCCACGCTGTCCTTTTGGCTCTCATCCACCAAAATAAAGGCGAATTCCACGCCGCGCTGTACTGCCTCGCAGAACAGCTTAACGCCGTCAAAGCGGAACATTTTCTCGCTCTGTCGGTGCTTCTTTTCACCCAGCTTGCAGGCAAGACTGACCTGCGCATTTTGCCTGGAAGTGATGATCATGGGGGTATGTTCCATACAGAAATCCTCCGTTTCTGGGGCATTTTCTGCCACTTGAAAAAGGGCTTTTTCGGGGAAAAACGGGCTGTCGCAAACAACCCAAAGGCAGTGCATACAGCCCATTATGGCGCGGTTTTACCCTATTTTTCAAGGATTTTACCTATGCCATAAAACGCAACTGGGGATGCCCGCACACACGTGTAAGCATCCCCAATATTCAATTAAAGAGCAGCCTTAGCCTGCTCGCACAGAGCGGTGAATGCAGCGGGATCGCTGATTGCGATCTCAGACAGCATCTTTCTGTTCAGGGTTACGTTAGCCTTCTTCAGACCGTTCATGAAGCTGGAGTAGTTCATGCCGTTTGCCTTGCAAGCTGCGGAAATTCTGGTGATCCACAGACGACGGAAGTCTCTCTTCTTCATCTTTCTGCCGGCGAATGCGTAGTTGCCGGACTTCATTACGGCTTGCTTAGCCATCTTGAAGTGCTTGGACTTAGCACCCCAGTAGCCCTTTGCAGCCTTCAGAACTTTATTTCTTCTCTTACGCGCCATCATAGCGCCCTTAACTCTTGCCATTTTCTTATCCTCCTTCTGCTAATTTCTTCCGATTACTTCTGAATCAGTTCTCTGATGTTTGCAGCGACCTTTGCGCTTGCGATGGTTGCACCGGTGCGCAGATGTCTCTTTCTCTTCTGATCCTTAATGCCGAGCTTGTGGCGGTGGTGGCTGTGGTTCATCTTAACCTTGCCGGTTCCGGTAACGGAAAATCTCTTAGCCGAAGCCTTATGTGTCTTAACCTTTCCCATTTTACTTTT
>JAZRDG010000006.1:0-5864 GCA_045660125.1 Eubacteriales bacterium
ACGCGGTCAACCACGATCTGATAGTTGGGCGTAATGTCGCCGCCGCTGACCTTGAGCAGTACCTCCTCGATCTGCGAGGGGAATACGTTGACGCCGCGAATGATCAGCATATCGTCGCTTCTGCCGCTGGGCTTGCGCATACGTACGTGGGTTCTGCCGCACTTGCAGGGCTCGTAGTTGAGCGAGCAAATGTCACGGGTGCGGTAGCGGATCACAGGGAAGCCCTGCTTGGTAATGGTGGTGAATACAAGCTCACCCGTCGCACCGGCAGGCAGCACCTCGCAGGTGTCGGGGTCAATGATCTCGGGAATAAAGTTGTCCTCCCATACGTGCATACCGCACTGGTATTCGCACTCACAGGAAACGCCGGGGCCAAGAATTTCGGAAAGACCGTAGATATCGTAAGCACGCAAGCCAAGCTTGTCTTCGATCTGCTTGCGCATGTCCTCGCTCCAGGGCTCGGCACCGAAAATGCCGACCTTGAGACTCAGCTGATCCTTAAGACCCAGCTTTTCGATCTCCTCGCCAAGATACATGGCGTAGGAGGGAGTGCAGCAAAGCGCGGTTGCACCGAAATCGATCATGTTCTGGATCTGCAGCGAGGTGTTGCCCGAGGACATGGGGATCACGGTTGCACCAAGCGCTTCCACGCCGCCGTGCGCACCAAGACCGCCCGTAAACAAGCCGTAGCCGTAGGATACCTGCACGATATCCTCACGGGTCAAGCCAAGAGCCTCCAGCATTCTTGCCACGCAGTCCGCCCACATAGCAAGGTCGTCGTTGGTGTATCCAACCACGATTCTCTTGCCGGTCGTACCCGAGGAGGCGTGCAGGCGCACGATCTCGGACATGGGGGTGGCAAACAGACCAAAGGGGTAGTAGTCGCGCAGGTCGCTCTTGTAGGAGAAGGGCAGCTTGCAAAGATCCTTGACGCTGTGTACGTCGTCGGGAGTCAGACCCAACTCGTCCATTCTGTTGCGGAAGCACTCTACGTTTTCATAGCAGCGCTTGACTTGTGCGATCAGTCTCTCGCTTTGCAGCGCCTCGATCTGCTCGCGAGGCATACATTCAATTTCGGGATGTCTAATAGCCATAGGGGGCCTCTTTTCTTTGCTTAGGATTTCTTTCTTTTGAGGTTGAGGATGATGCCCAGCGCAACCGAAAGTGCGGCAGCCATGGCAACCTGATATTCGGAGGGCAGCATAAAGGTGACGGTATGTGCGGGAATCCAGAACAGGGGAACGGTTTTGAGCAGCGTAAAGGATGCGAATTTCTCCCAATCTACCTTGTGGATCACGTTTGCAAGCGTGATCTTTTTCTTGCCGGTGGCGCGGATATCAAGCAAGGTATCCGAGCACTTGTGCAGCGCCATAAAGGTGGGACCGAACGAAAGGTTCATGGTCGCGCTGATAAAGAATGCCTTGATAAAGGAATTGAACAGCGGGTTTTGGGGAGAGGGGAGAAGCCCCGTGCTCATCAGCGCGCCAACGCCTGCGCCGAAGATCTTCATCATGTAGGTGATCCAGACGCCAATGACGCCCCAGATCAGAAATCGCGCCCAAACGTAAGAGGGCAGCGCCCATTCCTTTTTGGCAAGACGAACTGCCAGCAGCTCGCCCGCGGTTGCAAGCAATGCGAATTTCGCAAAGCCCATCAGGTAGGGGTGATCGCTTGAGAGTGTTTTGAATATCTCGCGTGTGGAGGGAATGATCAAAAGAGCCGCAAAGCCGCACAACGAAAGCACGACGTAGGCAATGATCAAAATGGGTTTGAGCGGGCTTGCAGATTTGTCTTTCATGATCTTACTCCTTCTTTGTGTAGTTGTATCCTGCGTCAAACGCACGCAGATTGATGTCAAGGAACTTGGCGGGCACGCACTCGCGTACTGCCTTTACCCAGGTTTCGTAGGGAATGTCGGTGTTTTTTGCCATCACGCCCATGAGCACGACGTTGACAGCCTTGGTGTTTCCTGCCTCTTTTGCAAGGGTCAGCGCGTCCAGCGCACAGAGGTCAACCTGCTTTGCCAGGGTGTCCATAATGCCCTCGGGGTACTTTGCAGCACCCGTGATAACGGGCATGGGGTTAATGCATTGGGTGTTGGCAATCATCTTGCCGCCTATCTTGAGATAGGGCAGCGCACGCAGCGCCTCCAGCTGCTCAAAGGCGAGAATGATATCTGCCTCGCCCTTGTCAATGACGGGGGAGTAAACCTTTTCGCCGTATTTTACGTAGGTGACAACGCTGCCGCCACGCTGCGACATGCCGTGCACCTCGGAGACCTTGACGTCGTAGCCAAGCGAGAGAATGGCGTTACCGAGAATGCGGCTTGCAAGCAGAGTGCCCTGACCGCCAACGCCAACAATCATAATATTCACGTTTTTCATGGTCAGTCCTCCTTCTTCTGGATCGCGCCAAACGGGCAAACGCCGATGCACAAGCCGCAGCCGTTGCATTGCGTTGCGTCGATCTTGACAGAGCCGTCGCCCTCAACAGAGATAGCGGGGCAGCCCAGCTTCATGCAAAGCTTGCACTTCTTGCACTTGTCGGTAATCTCGCAATGCCCCGCGTACTTAACGTACTTGAGCAGCGCGCAGGGACGCTGTGCAATGATAACAGAGGGCTCGTCTGCAGCGACTTCCTCGCGCACAACTGCCTCAAAGGTTTTCAGATCAAAGGGATCAGCCACGCGCACGCGCTGCACGCCAACTGCGCGGCAAAGCGCGATCAAGTCAACTGCACGGGTGTCCTCGCCGCGAATGGTCTTGCCCATAGCGGGGTTCTGCTGGTGACCGGTCATGCCGGTAATCGAGTTGTCCAGCACGATAACCGTGTTTGCGCCCTTGTTGTATACGATATCGATCAAGCCGGTGATGCCCGAGTGAATAAAGGTGGAGTCACCGATCACGCTGACCAGCTTTTTGTTGAACTCCTCGCCCTGCACCTTTGCCATGCCGAACGCTGCGCTAACCGATGCACCCATGCAAATGGTGGTGTCAACCGATGCCAAGGGAGCAACTGCGCCCAAGGTGTAGCAGCCAATGTCGCCCGAGACGGTCAAGCCCAGCTTCCCCAGCACGTAGAACGTGCCTCTGTGCGGACATCCCGCGCACATAACGGGCGGACGGTTGGGAATGGTAGTGTCAAGTGCCACGTACTCGGGGTTGGGGGTGCCGAGCACGGCGGTGCGGATCATGGAAGGGGTGTATTCGCCAAGCAGCGTGAAATGCTGCTTGCCCTCTACCTTGACGCCGATGTTGTTGCAATGCTCCTCGATAAAGGGATCCAGCTCCTCGATCACCCAAAGGGTGTCAACCGATGTGGCAAAATCCTTGATCTTTTGCTCGGGCAGGGGATAGACCATTCCAAGCTTTAAGTAGTTGACCTGCTCGCCCAGCGCCTCGTGTGCGTACAGGTAGGTGGTGCCGGACACGATCACGCCGATGCGCGCGCCGTTGTCCTCGATCACGTTCAGGGGCGAGGTCTCGGCATACGCGATCAGATCGCGGGTGCGCTGCTCAACCACTACGTGCTTCTTGACCGCCATCGCGGGCATCATGACGTACTTGGGAATGTCCTTTTCGTAGGGCTTGACCGGTACTTCCACTCTCTCGGAAAGCTCCACAGGGTTCTGCGAGTGCGAGATACGGGTGGAAAGACGCAGCATGACGGGGGTGTCAAACTGCTCGGAAAGGTCGTAAGCCAGCTTGGTAAAGCTCAGGCACTCAGAGGAGTCCGAGGGCTCCAGCATAGGCAGCTTGGATGCCTTTGCGTAGTGACGGGAATCCTGCTCGTTTTGCGAGGAGTGCATGCCGGGGTCGTCTGCCACGGCAATGACAAGACCGCCGTTGACGCCCGTGTAGGATGCGGTAAAGAAGGGGTCAGCCATCACGTTAAGCCCTACGTGCTTGCAGCAGGTCATGGCTCTGCCGCCTGCAATGGATGCGCCAATGGCAACCTCTGCAGCCACCTTTTCGTTGGGTGCCCATTCTACGTTGATCTCGGGGTATTGCACAATGTTTTCGGTAATCTCGGTGCTGGGAGTGCCGGGGTAAGAGGATACCACGCGCACGCCAGCCTCGTATGCGCCGCGTGCAACGGCTGCATTTCCGAGCATAAGCTTTTTGGACATAATATGTAAGGTCTCCTTATATCAGTTCTGGATCTGCTGCTCGACAAGGCTTCCGCCGCAGTATTGCTCGCGCAGCTTGGGCTTTTCGATCTTGCCCGTGGGGTTTCTGGGAATGGTGGCGAAAATGATCTTGCGCGGACGCTTGTAGCGAGGCAGGGACGCACAGAAGTTCATGATCTCCTCCTCGGTCGCGCTGCAGCCTTCCTTGCATTCAATAATGGCTGCGGCAATCTCACCAAGACGCTCGTGCGGCAAGCCGATGACGGCAACGTCCTTGACGGTAGCGTGTGCACGAATGTGGTTTTCGATCTGCACGGGGTAGAGGTTCTCACCGCCCGTGATGATAACGTCCTTCTTACGGTCAACCAGGTAAATAAAGCCGTCGGGGTCTTCCATTGCCATGTCGCCCGTGAGCAGCCAACCGTCGCGCAGCACCTCTGCGCTGGCTTCGGGATCGTTGTAGTAGCAGTTCATCACGCCGGGACCCTTGACGCAAAGCTCACCAACCTCGCCGCGGGCAACCGTTCTGCCCTGGGGGTCAATGATGCGGGTCTTCCAGCCGTATCCTGCCTTGCCGATCGCGCCAACCTTGTCCACGTTTTCCACGCCAAGGTGTACGCAGCCGGGGCCGATCGATTCGCTAAGACCGTAGTTTGTGTCGTATTGGTGGCCGGGGAATATCTCCATCCAACGCTTGATCAGCGAGGGCGGAACGGGCTGCGCACCAATGTGCATCAGTCTCCAAGCCGAGAGGTCGTAGTCTTCCTTCTTGAGCTCGCCGCGCTCCAGCGCGTCCAGAATGTCCTGCGCCCACGGAACCAAGAGCCATACGATCGAGCATTTTTCGTCGGACGCCGCCTTGAGGATCCATTCGGGGTTGACACCCTTGAGCAGAACCGCCTTGCCGCCTGCGAAAAAGCTGCCCATCCAGTGCATCTTCGCGCCTGTGTGGTAGAGGGGCGGAATGCAAAGGAACACGTCGTCGTGCGTCTGGGAGTGGTGGTTGTGCTCGGTCAGCATGGCGTGCGTTAAGGAACGGTGCGCGTGCAGAATGGCTTTTGGGAAGCCGGTCGTGCCGGAAGAGAAGTAGATCGCACCGTCATCGTCCTCGGTCAAGGTCACGTCGGGCTGACGGGAGGTGCAGTATGCAATCATTTTATCGTAGCTGTCGGCAAACGCGGGGCAATCCTCGCCAACGTAGAAGAGGTTGCGCACGCGGGGGATCTGATCGCTGATGGCTTCCAGTCTGCCGATAAATTCGGGCCCGAAGATCAGCATGGAGCTGTCGGATTTGTCCAGACAGTACTTGATCTCGTCTGCAGTGTAGCGGTAGTTGAGCGGAACGGCAACCGCACCCGCCTTGAGAATGCCGAAGTAGATGGGCAGCCATTCAATCGAGTTCATCATCAGGATCGAAACCTTGTCGCCCTTGCGGCAGCCGCGGGAGAGTAAGAGGTTGGCAAAGCGGTTGGCTCTTTTCCAGAATTGCTCCCAAGTGATCTCGCGACGGAAGGGCTGACCGGGCTCGGGCTGCATGAGCGCATAGTCGCGCCAGGTAATGCGGCTTTGCGGCTCAAACATAGGATTGATCTCAACCAAAGCGACCTCATCAGCGTAGAGTCGCGCGTTGTTATCTAAAATATCTGTGATGATCATAAGTAGTTCCTCCTACTTTCAATGGTGAAAGAAAATAGATATTTCATTATATCATAAAGTGCGAAAAATGTCAATGATT
>JAZRDG010000007.1:0-33985 GCA_045660125.1 Eubacteriales bacterium
ACAGAAAAAACGCTCCTTCGAGCGTTTTTTCTACTTCATAGGCGGCAGCAAGCCCCCGCCCTACGAAAAATTGCAGGCGGATGTGCAGCGGCTGCAATTTTTTCTTGCTTTTTTCCAAAATCTGTGATAGAATAAAATCAAACAAACCTAAAGGGGGTAACTTTATGCACACCTTGCCGCAAAGACAGGTTCACTTAGACTTCCACACCTCAGAGCACGTTCCGGGCATCGGTTCAAAATTTGACCGTGCGCAATTTCAGGAGTGCCTGAAAAAGGGACACGTAAATTCGATCACGGTATTTGCCAAGTGCCATCACGGCTGGGCTTATTTCCCTTCCGAAACCAATGAAATTCATCCGCACTTGGATTTCGACCTGCTTGGCGAAATGCTGTCCGCTTGCGCAGAGATCGGCGTGCAAGCACCCATTTACATCTCTGCAGGCTTTGACGAAAAGTATTTTTACCAGCATCCCGAGCACAGCATGCTCCATACCCCTACCTGGACGACGCCTACCGTAGTTGAGGAAAACGGCATGCACTACGTACCCGAGCACGGTTCTGTATACCACGTGCTTTGCATGAACTCGCCTTATTATGACGTGCTGGTAAAGCAGGTGGAAGAGGTCGTGCGCCGCTATGATCCCGTGGGCATTTTCCTTGACATTGTGGGCGAGCGCGCTTGCTTCTGCCCCTACTGCCGTGCAGAGATTGAAAAGCTGGGCTGGGATCCCGAGGATCACGGCTCTTACTACCGCTTAGCTGCCGTCACGTACAAGAAATACTACGAGGGCATCAACGCGGCTGCGCGCGCCATCAAGCCGAACGTGCGCATTTTCCATAACCAAGGACATATCCCCTGCGGCAGACGCGACTTTGCCGCATCCAACACGCACCAGGAGATCGAAAGCCTGCCTACGGGCGGCTGGGGCTACGACCACTTCCCCAAATCTGCCAAGTACGCGGCTTTGCTGGGTAGCGAATACCTTGGCATGACAGGTAAGTTCCACACCACCTGGGGCGAATTCGGCGGCTTTAAGCATCCCAATGCGCTGCGGTATGAGATCGCGCTCTCACTTGCCAACGGTGCTTGCTGCTCGGTGGGTGACCAGATGCACCCCGAGGGCTTCCTTGACGAGGCGACCTACGCGCTGATCGGCATTGCGTACGCCGAGGCGGAAAAGGTGGAAGCATACTGCTACGACGTGCAGACGGTTGCGGATATCGGCGTGCTCTCGATCGAATCGATCATTGGCACGGCACGCAATCACCCCGCAGACATCGGCTCGGGCAGAATGCTGCTGGAGGGCAAGTACCTTTACGACGTGCTGGACACCGAATGCGATTTCTCCAAGTACAAGCTGCTGATCCTGCCCGATGCGGTCTCCTTGACCGACGGCGCGCTGCTTGACAAGCTGAACGCATTTGTTGCAGGTGGTGGCAAGCTGCTTTGCTCGGGCGTTTCGGGCACCGACGGCACGCAGATGCAATTTGACCTTGGCGTTAAGTGGCTTGGCAAGGGACAGTATCAGCCCACCTACCTGCGTCCCTCCTTCGAGGCGCTGGGCTTGCCCGAGACCAGCTACGTCATGTACAGCAACAATTATCAGATCGAGCAGACCGACGCGGCTGCAACCGTGCTCGGTTACGTGCGTTACCCCTTCTTCAACCGTGAGCGCGGATACTTCTGCTCGCACCAGCACACGCCCTTCGTAACCGAGGATCGCGCCCCCGCAGTCGTGATCGGCAAGCAGGGCGGCTACATTGCTTGGGATATCTTCTCGGAGTATGCCGATAAGGGCAGCATCATTCTCAAGGAGATCGTGCTGCATACCATTGACGCGCTGCTTGGCGAGGACAAGACGCTGACCACCAATCTGCCCAGCGCAGGCGTTGTCACGCTCAACGAGCAAGCCGAGCAAAACCGCTACGTGCTGCACGCGCTGTACGCTACGCCCGTCAAGCGCGGAAGCGGCATTGAGGTGATCGAGGATCTCGTGCCCGTGTACAATACCACCTTCGAGATCAAGACCGCCAATGCCATCAAGCGCGTCACCGCCGTACCGCAGAACGAGCAAATTCCCTTTACTTATGAAAACGGCATTTGCAAATTCACCGTTGACAAATTCACCTGCGCACAGATCGTGACGCTGGAATATTAAAGCAAGATACAGAAAAGCCCTCGCATTTAAGCGAGGGCTTTTCTGTATTATTCTGCAAACACAACCTCGTTGACCACCTTAACGATCTCGGCGATCAAATCCTGATCCAGCTCCATAAACGGCATTGCCTCCACGCGCTTGCCGCTAAAGGTCGCAAGCCAAGTCAAGGCAACTGCAAATCTGCCCCAAGTCTCGGACATATGGAAGCTGTCGCGGCACAAGGACTCGCCGCCGTTGGCATAATCGAACGCGGGCACGGTCTCGCGCAGGGTCTGGATCACGTCGCCTGCAGGGATCAAGGTAGCCCCCGTTGCAAGGCAAGCCGACTCGGACGCGCTGCAAATTGCTGCGTACATCTTTTTCTGGTCGCAATCATAGCGCGGAAAATCCACGTGGGGCGAGCCGATCTCATACGCCCATGTGCGATGGAAATACAGATCCGCACCCGGCTGCTTTTCGCGCACGTATGCAGCAAGATCGTTGAGATACGGCTGATAGGTCTCATACTGCCCCGAAAATCCGCTGACCTGCTGCAGCGTGATCGCGTCATACTTCCCTGCCTCGATGACCTCCTTGACCGTGACGGGATGCGCCACCCACGTGCCGTTGACACCGTACAAATATTCCTTCTTGTCCTGTGCCACGTTATCAGCATGCGTTTGCAGGCTGCAGCCGCCGATTGCCAGATTTTCACAGGTCAGATCAATGCCTCTCTGCTCCGCGAGCGCATGCAAATACGCCTGCGCGTCCTCGGAAAAGCTGTTGCCGATAGATAAGATTTTCATGTTCGTGCCTCCGTGATTGATTTGAGTTCATTATACCACGTTTGGCAAAAAATTGCAAGAAAAAACCACCCGTATCGGGTGGTTTTTCTGCTTACATCGCGTAATTCTTATCAATTTGCTTGAGCTCGTTAAAGGTGTCGATCTCGACGATATCCGAGAAGGAGCACTCGCGCATGCGGACCTCATAGGAATCCAGGCAATAATGCAATGCCACCTGATCCCAGTAACGCTCCTTGCCGCCGGGGGTGTTGTACACGCGCTCGATATCCTTTTCCAGACGCGTACCGTCCTCCTCGTTCCAATAGGAAATGCCGAACATGTGGTAGCAATCTGTGCCGCCGCAAGCCATGCTTCTGATCACGCCTGCCGCATTGGTGGTCAGGCACCAGTCCTCGGTGCGCTCGGTGGGCACGCCGAGATAATTGCTCTGGTACTGATATTTGGTGATCAGCTTGGGATTATACAAGAGCAGATCCGACTCGAACACGTAGCTGTTTGCAAACAAATGGCGTGCAAAGTACGCGGACGAGATGTTATTGGTCTCGTTATACACGGGATTTTCGATAAAGGTGATGGTGGGATACTTTTTGAGCAGCTGATCAAACTGCTCGGACAGGTATCCGCGCACAAGATAAATTTCCTCAATGCCCGCAGACACCACGGCATCCAGCAAGGAATCGATAATTCTCTTGCCCTTGACGCGAATGAGCGGCTTGGGGGTATTGAGCGTGATGGGCACAAGGCGCGAGCCAAAGCCTGCAGCCATGAAGATAGCGCGCTTGACGCGGTAGGGCTCCAGCGCTTCTACGCCTGCCTCGGTGATCGCGCCCTCGCGCATATATCCCAGCTCGCAAAGCTCTGCTGCAAGCTTATTGACCGTGCCCACAGACAGACCCGTGGCATTGGCAAGGTCGCGCTGCGAGCGGCTTCTGCGGTCGGATTCCAACAGCTCCAAAACGGTAAATTGCTTTTTTGTTAAACTCATATATAACTCCATTATCTGCGACGGGCAGAGACTGCTTTGATCTGCTCAACCGCAAGCTTGATGATGATATTGACGACAAGAATGAGAATGGACACCACAGCCACGTACTCGTTGTTATGCTCGTTAAACTGGCTGATCATCAGCGAGATCGGCTTATTGGTGCTGTTTGCAAGGAAGGAAACGGCGGAAATGGTCATCATACTGTTGACAAACAGGTAGGAGAACATTTCGGCAAGCGTGCCAAAGCTTTGCGGCAAAAATACGCGCCAAAGCATACGTACGCGCCCGATCCCCAGCGTCTGCCCGACAGCCTCTAAGTTTTGGTTCATCTTACCAAAGCTGTTGTACATCATCAGGTAGGGCGAGGAGATAAAGTGCGCGGTGTTGACCATGACAAGAATGATCAGCGTGCCAAAGATGGGCGTGGATGCAAAGGTCATGACGTAGGAGATACCCAGCACCATACCGGGAATCGCCATGGACGTAATGGCAAGCAAGTGCAGTCCGCGCGAGAGCGGCGAGCGCATGCGTGCGGTCATATACGCCGTGATAAAGCCCAGCGTTACGCCAACGCTTGCGGTCACAAGCGCAATGATCAAGGAATTGATCAGGTAGGTCGCGCCCTGTCCGCGGAAGATATAGGCAAAGTGATCGGCTGTAAGAGTCAGGTCAATGGGATAACGCTTGACGATCGCCAAAAAGACGAATACTGCGATGGGCATGAGCGCAAAGAGCGACATGAGCGTGCACAAAGCATATGCCAAAACCTTATGCAAGGGCTTGTTGCTGCCCTCGTTTTCCTTTTTGACGTATGCGCCCGTGCCGCGCTCCTTGCCAAGCAAGTCCATCAAAAACGCTACAATGGCAGGCAGCAGCAATATCACGCCGTACACAGCGCCGCGACCAAACTTTTGCTGGTCGATGGCTGCCTGATACATCAGCGTCGAGACGGTGTAGTTCCCTGTTCCCGCAACCATGAGCGGCACACCGTAATCGGTCACCACCATGGCAAAGGTGGAAAATGCAGCTGCGATCAGCGGCTTTTTCAAATAAGGCAGAGACACGCGCATAAAGGTGCGGAATTTACCGATGCCAAGCACCTCGGCTGCCTCGTAGACCGACATATCCTCGTAGCGAAGCACGTCGGCAAGCATGATATACGCCACGGGAAGCGCGTACATCACAGAGCCAAGCACGATGCCCGTGCCGCCGTACACCGTAAAGGTATGCCCAAGCACGTTTTTGACAATGCCGTTCTGCCCAAACAAAATCAGCAGTGCCATACCGTGCGAGATAGACGGAATGAGCATGGGGAGAATTAAGATCACGTTCCAGATGCGCTTGCCCTTGATGCGCACACGCGCGGTGCAAAGCGCCAAGAGATACGCAAGCACCACCACAATGACGGTGGCAAGTGCGGTATAGCGCAGCGAGTTCCAAAGTGCGCTTGTAAAGTTAGGGCCATTGACCACGTCGGCAATATCCGTGGGCGTGATCTTGGTCAGCATGGATATAATGGGCAGGATCACCACGCAAAGCAGCACGGCGGCAACCGTCCATTTTGCCACCCATGCGCCGCTCGCGCGTTTTTTCAAGGTAGCCGTCATGCGTCCGTACCCAAAGCCTTGGTCAGCGAGGCGATCTTGGTTTGCAGATTATCCACCACAAAGCTCTTGACGTACTCGTTGGCAGGTGCACCCACGATCTCGGCAGGCGTGCCGATCTGGCTGATCTTGGCGTTTTCCATGACCATGATGCGGTCTGCCATTGCAAACGCCTCCTCCTGGTCGTGCGTGATGTAGATCATAGTCGTGCCAAACTTAGCTTGAATATCCTTGATGACGGTGCGCAGCTGCAGGCGCGTTGCCACGTCCAGCGCGGACGCAGGCTCGTCAAACAGCATGATATCGGGATTTAAGATCAGCGTGCGTGCAATGGCAACGCGCTGCATCTGTCCGCCCGAGAGCGATGCGGGGTACTTTTTGGCGAACTCCGCAATGCCAAGGTCGGTAAGAAGCGCCATAGCGCGATCCTTGATCTCTTGTTTGGTCGCGCTCTTTTCGCGTCTTGCCTTGAGCCACGCGGCATACACCACGTTGTCAAGCACGGTCATGTTCTCAAACAGTGCGTAGTTCTGGAACACGATGCCCATAGAGCGCTTGGATGCAGGCGCGTCGGTAATATCCTTACCGTCAAGCAGCAGCTTGCCGCTATCCGGCGCAAGCAGACCCGCGATAATGCGCAGCAGCGTTGTCTTGCCGCAGCCCGAAGGTCCGAGAATGGCAAGAAATTCACCTGCCTGCACGTCCACGCTGACCGCGTCCAATGCGACAGACTTGTTATTCTTATATTGTTTGCTGATATTCTGAATTGAAAGTTTGCAATGATTCATGCTCAGTGTGTCCATTTCGAAAGTAATTCTTCTTTGTAGGCAGAAGCATTCTCTACCTGCATGTTGGCATACTGGATGCCCGTGGGGAAATTCTCAAGCACGTAGTCCTTATCCTTGAAAATCTTTTCGGGATAGTAGTTGGCGCAAAGCTCCTCGTTGAGCGTGGTGGTCAGGAATGCAAATACCTCTTTGACCGCTTCTCTTTCCTGCTTGCCCTCAATGATAGCCTGTCCGTACAGAGAATAGGGCGAGCCCTCCTCAAAGAACAGAATCTCAAGCGGATAGCCTTCACCGATCTTGGTGGCAGCGTTGGGCGTCATGCCAAGTCCGATGGCAACCTCGCCAAGCACCAGCGAGTTAACGGGACCCGAGCCGGAAGAGGTGTAGGACAGCACGTTTTCGGAAAGCTGATCAAAATAGTCAAGCGCGGCCTGCTCGCCCCATGCGTTGACTAAGGAGAGCAAGAACATATAGCCCGTACCGGAGGATGCGGGGTTGGGCATGGAGATCTGGTTCTTATACTTGGGATCCAGCAGATCCTGATAAGAGGTGGGCTTTTCCAAGCCAAGCTCAGCAAGACGCTGGGTGTTGACAATGATGCACCCGCCGTTACGGATCTCGGGCGCATAGTACTTGCTCTGCACCGTGTCCTCGGCGTAAACGCTCCAATCCACAAGGTCGGTCAGGTCTGCCAGCACGCCCTGCGCTGCAAGCTGCTCGGCATACGCGTACTCAAGGTCGTGCGAGATATCGCACTCGGCATTCTTACCAGCCGCCTGCAGGGTGGCTGCGTGATTGCCGCTGGTCTTATATTCAATGATAACGTTATACTGCGGGAACTGCTCGTTCATGCGCTTTTGCATATGCTCGATGCGGTAGTCCTCGGCAGAGCTGTAGATAATCACGGTCTCCTTACCGCCCGTGCAGCCTGCAAAGGCAGAGGCGCAGGAAACAAGCAGCGCACACATCATAACAAGTGCAAAACTTCTTTTAAACTTCATAAGAGATCCTTTCCTCGAAAAACGTTCAGTTTTTCGATCTGACAATTTATTTTTGAACAAGGCTGCCTGAAAACGGCATGAAAAATCAGCAAATTGTGCCTTCCGTTCATTTACGGAAGGCAGAATTTGCTTTTTGAGCAGTTTACTCTTTGTTTTCGGTGTTGATGACCAGTTCGTCCTCAACCTCTTTATTTGCATTTTCATCGATATGCAGCGTCTGGGTTACCTTTTTCTTAGCCTTGCGCCACAGGATGAGTGCAGTTGCGCCCACTGCGATGGCAATCGAGCTGACCGAGGTCAGCAGTATTGTTGTAGCAGAGGGATCAAGATATGCAACGGTAATCGGAATCATGATATCTTCTCCTTTATGTTCGGATGTGTAATCATTGTATCACACTTCGAACGCCTTGTCAAGACTTTTTGCGCTTTTCAACCAGAGAGTTCAGAAGGTAGTTTGCACCAACCTCGCCTGCTCTGCCCTGATTGTAGATATGCTGCTCCAGCACCTTGGTGATCTTTTGCTCGTACTCGTCTGCCTTTGCAAACAGATCGCTTGCAATAGCGCGGCACTCGCCCACCTTGTCCTTATCCACAGAAACGCCCACCACGTCACGCAGCGAAATCTCAACCGGCTCAAGACCGATCTTTTCCCAGTTGGGGTTCATGCACTTGATCTTGGTATTGACAAAGATAGCGGGGCGACGGGTTGCAAAGCAGTATTCCAGCGCAATGCCCGACCAGTCGGTGATCAGCAGATCCGCGGAGTAGACCGAACGGTTGACGGTAAAGTCAAGCTCAAAGCTCAGCCCCTCGCCGACAAGGTGTTGATATTTATCCACGATTGCCTGCATGCGCGCGCCGTAACGCTTGACGTATTCGGGGTGCGGACGCACGGTCACGTGATATTCGTCACAATACAAGGACTCGATCAAGCCGTCGATCACCGAGTCAAGCAAATTGTCCTCCTGCCAGGAGGGCGCGATCAGGATCTCCTTGCGCTCGCGCTCGACGTGCGTAGCTCTTTCCTGCTCGCCTGCGGCGATCAGCTTGTCTGCCAAGGGATAGCCAAACTCCACCAGCTTTTTCTCGGGCAAGCCGTAAACCTGCTCGGTAGCTCTGACCTCGGCTGCAACATGAGGGCCTGTGCAGAAGATGGTATCAAATGCATCAAGCGCGCCCTCGCGGAAGCCCATATGCACGCTCATCATATCGTGGGGCACGTAAACGTACTCCATATCCTTTTTCATGATCGAGCGCTTGATGTAGTACTTATCCAGATCGGGCGTGGTCATGACCATGATATCCGCCTCGCAAAGTCTCATCAAGGGGATCATTTTCTTGAGCCCAATGTAGTAAGGCTTGATACGCGGCTGCTTCTCTGCCAGGGCAAAGATGGCGTCGTTGGGGTCGTTGGTTACGTAGTGAATGGTAATGTTGGATTTTGCAAGCAGCTGCTCGATGATGGCTTCATAGTACTTATAAAAGCCGCTCTTTTCGGAGTAAATGACCAGGTGCTTGTTGACGATCGAGAAGAAACGCTTGTAGTCCTTCTTCTCTCTTGCGCGGTTTGCCTTGTAGTTGGGATCCTTTTGCTTGTCCTCCAGCGCCTCGATCTCAGCAAGGGCTGCGCGGCTCTTTTCCAAAGCATCGTAATCCACGTATTTCTTGGGATTGATAACGGCATTGAGCGCGTACATCTGCGCGATCGAGATCAGGTTGCTGGCTACCCAATACCATGCAATGCCCGCAGGCACGCCGATACCGAGATACAGCGAAATGCCAACCGACAGCACGGTCAAGCCATACTGAGAAAGCTTGCCCTGCTCGTGCTGAATGACGTTGGAAAGGTTCTGCGTCCAGCACATGATCAAGGACGAAAGACCTGCGAAGACAGGCATGAGCACGTAAATGCCCCAAGCCTGGGTGGGCACGACGGAGAGGTTAAAGCCAAGGAAATGACCCTGGAATGCGCGGATCGGATCCAGCACAGCTGCGTCAAACGCGCCGTCAAGCGCGCCCGCCTTGATCTGCTCGATCAGTGCAAGCTGATAGGAGGAATCCGCGGTATCAAGTCCCATCTGCGCTGCCATGGCAGCAATCGTATCGGGATCAATGGCAAACAGGTAATCAAGCGGGTGATAAATGATCTGCACAACGCCCAAAAGCAGCACGATCTGTGCAGCCAAGGGGATCAGCGAAAGCAGAGGGCGGTAGTTGTACTTTTTATAAAGCTCAGCCTGCTTGTCCGCAATGGTGTCCATGTCACCGTAGTGGTTGACCTTGAGCATATTGATGGCGGGCTGGATCTTGATCATCTGGATCGAGTTCTTATGAATCCAGATCGACAGCGGCAGCAGCACGATCTTGGTTGCCAAGGTAAACAGGATGATGGCAACGCCGTAGTTGCCCACAAGCTGCCAGCACCATTTCATCAGGTATCCCAACGGGATACAAATATAATACATGATTGCGTCCATGTTATCTCCAGTCCGCCGCCCTGCGGCGGCAAAAAAGTTTTGAAAATCCCCGTGTCGCTTGCGACAAAAATGGGCTCAGCCCCATTTTCAGGGGAGATTTGTGCGCGAACAGAAACTTTGGGGCAGTATTCTGATATTTCGCGCTAATCAGTCATAGATGCTCTTGCCGAGCTCGGTTCTCTCTACGATCGTCCAGTTGGAAAAATCCTTGCCGTTACCGCGGATCTCGTACACGATGTTTTCATACACCGTCTTGCCCGCGTCGTTCTTATAGGAACGCTGGAACATCAGCGTTCGCACCTGCTCCTCGCCCTCGGGTACTTCAAACACGGTGGGCGCGTCGGTGGCAATGCCTGCAGCCTCCTTGATGGTGGCAAGCACGTTATCCACGTCAAGCTGTGCGTAGTTGGTCTTGATCTCACCCTCAGCAACGCCTGCGGGCTTGACCATAAGCGCGGTCACGTAGGAATCGGTAGGCTCCTTTGTATCCGAGCGGATATTGGCGTGGTCGCCTGTGATGATAATGGTCGCATTCTCGTAAACGCCCAGGCGCTTCATCTCCGCAATATAGCGAGAAATGATCTTAAAGCTCTGGGTCATAACGTTCTCGGTGCTCCAGGACAGATTATCGGGGTCGCCCTCAGGCAGCAGATTGAAATCGGGATCGTAGACCGTGGACTTATGGCAGCCGTCGATGTGGATGAAGGAATATCCCTTATCGCTCTCGCGCAGAGTCAACTCATCCTCGGTCAGCGTGCCGTACACCTTGCTCATATCGGTCGAGTAGATATCATAGGTCATATCGTACTGCACGTACTTATCAAAGGTAGGTGTGCTGATATTGCCCACCAGACCCTGCGCGCAGAACGGCAGATAGCGGTAAAGCGAGAGGCGGATCATATCGATCGCCAAGGACGCGCTTTGCACGATGCGGTAAGAGACCTTGCCAGAAAGGTTTTCGGCATACGCGCTCATGTCGCCCGCATCCTCGTAGCAGTAATAATCGTCGGTGTAGATGTTAAGGTCAAAGCCCTGCTGCTTGATGGCTTGCAGGTGCGCGGAGTTCTTATACGCCTCGGTCATGTAGTCGTCGTGCGAGAGCGAGAAATCGGTTTCCACGCCCGTGAGCACGTGCAACGCACCGGGGAAGGTGCGAGGATACAGCGTCACGTAGTCGGCAAAGTAGGTAAAGCCCTCAAGCTCTCCAAAAATCTCGGGATATTTCGCAGCCGCATCCTCGTAATACTCGTGGTCAAAGCGGTCCACGATAAACACGATCACGTTCTGCTCCTTTGCCAAGGTGTCCAGGTTTTTGACGGTCAGCACCTGCTCACCCTCGGTGATCTCCACAAGCGCCTTATCGCCGTACACGTCGGTGGTCAGCGAGAGCGTGGCAAACGAGATCAGCGAAGAGCCAAGCACTGCAACCAGCACCACGATCGAGATCAGGCGCACGGTTTCGCGGTACTTATCCAAAAGCAGCATCACAGCAATGCTGCCGCCCACGATCAGCACCCAAATGGCGGTGTTGATAAAAATATCGCCAAAGCCCAAGCCGCCCTCGGCAGCGCCGTCACCCTCCAGCGAGGTCATGCCCATGGAGAGGAAGTTGCCCTGCAAAAACAGCATCAGCGAAATGCCCAGCATGGTGCCGTACGCCACGTCAAAGGCGCGACCGCGCAGCAGCATCAGCACAGCGCCAATGGCTGCGGCAATACCAAGTGCCAAAACAATGCACAGCAGCCAGAAGTCGCCAAGTGCAAACTTGAATTGGTCAATATTGTTGCCAAAGATCTCAAAGGGCCCGAAAAAGCACACCATAAAGGGTGCGATCAGCGAAAGCATGATCACGGGCAGTATCTTTTCTTGGGTAGTAAAGCCCTTATACGTGGGCTTTTTTTGCGTATTTTCCATCTATTTCACATCCGTTTCAAGGTTTTTTCTTCTTTATATGATTGTTAGCCATACGTAGATTGATTATATCACAAGCGCGCGTTTTTGTCAACTAAAAACACATAAAACGAGAAAAGTGACAGTGCCCGTGGGCACCGTCACTTATATAGACGACAAATTTGAAAAAATGTTCCATGAAAATGAAAAATTTTTCTAAGATCATTTATTGAGCATGATCACGACCAAAACAAGCGCAACGACAATCAATCCAACCGTAAACGCAGCAACCTTCAGCTTTTCTTTTTTCTCTTGCTTGATCGACTGCTCGTAAGAAAGCGATTCCGATTCGATTTTTTGCATTTCTTCCATGGAAAGCTGATGACCGCAATTCGGGCACTTCAATTCTTTCCATGAAAATTCAATATTCCCTACCAGATGCGTGCCCTGTGTCAGGCGAAAATCATGCTGTGTATCTTTGGACGATTTTGAATTGACGATTTCTTTGCAGTCAACCGTTTGCATTTGCGTTTGACATTTGGGGCAATAATGCGCTTTTTTAAAATACAAGCTGCCTTTGAATGATTTTTTCTTTCCGTGAATCATATTTGCATTTCTCCTTAAAAGGTAATGATGGGGTTTTTGGGGGCTTATCCTGATCACACAAGTTTACGGTTCATCACTTATATAAACAAAAAAATGTGAAAATAATTCGCGGGAAGGGAGAATTTTTTTGGGGTTACGTTGAGGAAATTTTCTCCGTTCTTTCTTTGAGCAAGGAGGCACAAAGAAAGAACCAAAGAAATGCCGTTTCAAGGAGTTTCGCCTCTGCGGAGGCGACTTGGGGCTCTGCCCCAAGTCCCCGCGACCTTTTTGTAAAAAGGTCGATCAAAAACTTTCCAGAGGAATTGGCTTAAGGGTGGGGGTTAGCCTCTTGTGGTGATATTGACAAAGACAAACTCATCGTCCAGTGCCCTTACCTCGCGCGGCAGGATCAGGGTATAAGCGTATCCTGCAGGCAGGCTGCCGTTGAGCGTAAAGGATTCTCCGTCATACCTCCACTCCAGCGCGATCAAGCCGTCGGGCGTTTCGTGTGTGCCGCGTGCCCAGCGCAAGCCGCAGATATGCGGTGCGATCTCGATCGTGCGCTCCCCTTCTCCGCGTGCGTCAAAGGTGGGAATGCCCATACCCAGCACGTCACGCAGCAAATGCACGCCTGCGTGAGCGGCAAAGCCGTGGCAGCGCGACGAGGTATCGATCATGGCGTTCTCCCAGAGCGTGCCCGGTCCCTCGGTCAGCTGCGGCATATAGATCGCCAGCATGTCCTCATACATCTTATCGTACGCGCCAAGTCTGCAAAGCATATCCAGTCTGATGCAAAGTCCGATAAACAGATTGCTGCTGCCCACCATGGGATCCTTGGCGTAAACGGGTGCAGGTCCCATCTTCTCGATCAGCGCTCTTTCCAGCTTGGGCGCTTCGCTCTTTTCAAACAGTCCGCTCCACATAGCCGTAAACATTGCCGCCTCGCTGTATTTTCCTTTTGCGTGCAGACCGCCTTTCTCATCCACGTCAAAGCCGTCGGGGATATACTTGACGTCGCATACCCGACCGCCGCCTACAATGGCAGCGCGCAGAATTTTGCGCACTTTCGCTCCCATACTGATCCATTCGGGCTTGTCAAATGCACGCCCCAAGCTTACCAGCATATACCCGTACAGCGCGTTTGCCGCGGTGGACACGGGCTGATTGTTCTCGCCCCAATTGGACTGCGACCAGTCAATAAACAGCCAAGGCAGATTTTCCAAGAGTCCGCTCTTGCCTATAAAATCGCGCGTGCCGTTGACAAACGCCTCCACTCTGGGCGCATACTCGTCACGGAAGGAAATATCGCCCGTGCGCCGGATATACTCCGCAACCTCACACGCCAACCAGAGCGACCAGGTGGTAATGCCTGTCATCGCGCGATAATCGTGCTTGAGCGCGGGATAGACCTCGGGGAAAAAGCCGTGGAACATGCCGTCCGCGGGCGTCAGCAGGAAATTCTCCAAAAATTCGCGCTCCACACGGGTATCGGACAGCATCAGATCTGCTGCGCGTGCCGTCCAAAGCGAGTCGCAAAGCCAGCCGCCGCGCTCTCTCTCGGGGCAATCCATAAAAATATCCAAGGTGTTGAGCAGCAGCGTCTTCTTTGCTGCGCCGTAAAGGCGGTTGATATCATCGTTCGAGCACGCAAAGCTTGTGCGCTGCTCGTCGGGGTATGCGTCGTCCAGAATCGACAGGCTATGTACCGTGACCGCACCCGTTTCGCGGAAATACAGCTTGATATATCTTGCCAAAGCTGGCTCAAAAGCAATAAACTCCGAAAGCCCTGCGGGCAGATGCAGGCGCGTCACGATATTATGATAGTACGGGATGCTGCCGTCGGTATCCAACAGCTCGCTGTGCACGATATCCACAATACCTGCGCGCTCGCAGGTGATGACAAGGCGGATAAAGCCCACGCGGCTCTCGCCGCCGTCATACAGGGCGTACATGCCCTCATCTCCCCAAAGCGTCAGCCCCTCGTCACCGTTCTCGGCGCAAACGCCGCCAAACGCGGTATCCACCGTTCTGCGGCAATCTGCGGTGGGATGCTCGGGCAACGCATCGTAAGCAGGCGCGTTGACCTCAAAGAACAAGGGCTCAAGGCGGATCTCGGGATCAATACGGCAGGAGCCGAATCCCACAAGTCCTTCAATAAAATACTCCTCCAGCGTGGGCTGCAATGCCTCGTGTGCAAGATAGGTCGGCTCATTCTCCACCTTTGCTACAGGCAAAAACGCGCTCTTGCCCACCTTCCACAGATAGTACTGATCGTCCATGGTATAGATCTCGGTGCACTCGCGGCTATGCGAAATGCGCTCGGAATTTGCCGCGCGTGCGCCAATGCGGCAAACCTGCCAGGCATCGCGCCCCGTAGCGCAAAGCACTTGCCCGTCAGAGACCAGCTCGGCAATCACCATGCCGTCCTCCATGGTGCAGTCGTTGGAATAGCGGTTGTACAGCGGATGCATATTGCCGTACGCCACCACCTCAATGGCAATGTGGTTGATGCCAGGCTCAAGATACCAGGTCACGTCCACCTCGTCCACGCGGCAATAACCGTGCGCGGTACGGGCAGGGCCGTGCATGACCAGCTCGTCGTTGATATACAGTCTGTAGGCATTGCGCGCGCTGAGGCGCATAGTCACCTCGGAGAGCATCAGCTCGCCCTGTGCGCTGCAGTATGCGGACAGATCACAGGCATAATAAAAGCCGTACTGCCCCACCATATTTTCGCGCATTTCGCGCTCGTATTGCTCTTTTGTATAAGGGTAAAAGACCGCTTTTGCGGCATTAAATTGCATGATGTTCATAAATAACTCCCACTTTATCAAGTTTCGGACAGCGTAAAGATGACGACACCGTCCTGATACGTAACGAAAAATACCGTATATACAAAGTCACCCGTCGGCGTCTTGATACCGCAGACCACCGTATGCCTGCCCTCGGGCAATCCGCCCAGATCCAGCGTCATCTCGGTACCGTCATATTCGATCCTGCCCCAAGCGCTGCCGTTGAGGTAAAGTACTGCCTCACCTTCCCAAGAGCCCATACGGACACCGATGCCGGAAAGCACGTCCGCTGCGTACTCCTTGCCGTTGCGCACGTTGGTAAACTTGACCTTCTGCTCTCTTTCGGGTGCATTGGTATGCACGTGGGCTACAGAGGCAGACGTCTGCTCACCGTTAAACTCACCGCAGAAACGGATATAGGTGTTCACGCTTGCATCCGTTGTGCGATGCAGCGTCAGCTCTACCTCCACGCGTTCCATAGCGGGTACGGTGATCTCCTGCTCACAACCGCTTACGGTAAAGCCCTCCACGCTCACGCTGACGCGTCCGGTTACGGGCGTATTATTAAAATTGGTCACGTACAGAACGATCTTGCTGCCGTCATCCACAATATGTCCGTCGTGCTTGGTGTTGGGATCATTGATATCGTAGCCCTCAAAGTTGGGGCTGAGTACCACGCGCTCTCCCAAGCCAAGCTGCAACGGCTTGATCTCGGCATCGGGATACTGCTTGCTTTGATAATTCGGCGCTTGGCTATAGGTCACGAATACGGGATCGGCGGTCAGCTTGAGCGTGATCTTCCCGTTTTCGGGCTGTACCAGTGTTTGGTTACCCATGATGTCCGTCAAAATGACAGGTTGCTCGGCAGCAAAGGTGTAGGTCGCTCTCTTTTGTGACCACAACACGCTCACCGCGCGGCTACCCGTATAGAACACGTAGCCAAAGGAGCGGGCGGGCAGATCGTAAAGCTCACCCAAATATTGCGCTTTTCCAAGCACGTGGGTCATAGTAGATTCTGCTGCGAGCGTGGGATAGGGCTGAAAATCCGGTCCAAACGTTCCGAAATCACCGCCGACCTCCAGATAGGGGGCTAACACAAACCAAAAATGCTTATCCGTTCCCATGGCAAGCGATTGCACGGTCGAGGTCACGATATAGGGGGCTTGCTCGATCTTTTGCTTTTCGCTAGGCGTTTCGGTCATGATCTTCATGCCCGCCTCGGTCAGCCACGTGGGCTTGTTTTGCGTATTGTAATGTGCCAGTGAGCCAAACGTGCCGCTGACCATGGCAAAACGCGAAAAATCGGGAATCTCACTACCCTGCGGCGTGTGCGAATGGTAATTGAAAATAGAGGAATACGCCATAACGTCGTTCATAAACATCATGTGCATATAGTCAATATTGGCATCGGGCTGGCAAAGACCGCCAAAGGACAAAACGGCGTTGGGATCGGCGTCCAGCACACCCATGGCAGCCGCCTTATACCAAGCGGCATACAGCTCTGCCGTTTCAAGTGCAAATCCATGGTCGCTTTCGTTCCAGAGCTCCCATGCGTCTACCAAGCCCTTGTAATAGATTGCCATTGCCTTAGCGGTTTGATAAATCTCCTGCTGCGTGCCTGCAAAGCCGCCTGCCTCGCTTGCCCATGCAGGCATACTGCACAGCATGGCAAGATTGTGCAGCCCCGCCTTATCAATTTCGCGCCAGACCTGCTCGGTCGAGCTGAAATCATACTGCCCGGGGCTTGCCTCATAGGTACGCCAATCCGCGCGGTCGCGCACCCAGGTTACACCTGCCATGCGCGCAGCGCACGCGATAGCGTACGCCTTATTGAGATCCTTGACCAGATAATACGAAGCGTAATCCATGGCAAAGGGCGACTCCTCGGGAATGCTCTGCCCAAGATCGGAGAGCACCACGTAGCTATGCTCTGCCTCACCCATGCGCAGCACAAAATAGCCCGTGGGGTGATCCTTGACGGTTTTTTCAAGCACCACGGTGCCCGCGCCGGCAACCTGCGTGCTGCCGCTGTAAACGGTGTTGCCGAAATAATCGGTCACGGTATAGCCCATCTCTCCTGCCTCTGCCGCCTGCGCGGAAACCGTGAAGTGCAAGGGGTAACGGTTATTTAGTACGTTAACGCCCGCTGCCGCCTGCAGCACTTGTGCGTCCTCACCCTCAGGCTGAACGGCATACGAAATAACTGCACCGTTAGCAGGTGCATCCTCTGCTATGTAAGTCAGTTTGAAATAATCCATAAAAAACGATATCCTATCCCAAGATTTTTGACTATCTGCATTATCCAGCACAAAGCTGACGGTATTCTCGCCCTGCTCCAGCTGCAGCGTGCCCAGATCCATGACCTTGAAAAGTCCCGGATCAAAGGTCGCCTGAAAATTTTCCAGCACGGTGTACGCCCGAGCTGGCTCCAGCTGCCGCTTGCCGTTAACGTCCACGAAATAATCGCTGGTGTACTCCTTATCCAGATCACTCGTCAGTACCACCAAGCGGTAATGTCCAGCCTTGGGTGCTTGCACGGTATATTGCGCACTGTATACCTTATCCCAGCCCTGCGCGGGAGCTTGACCGGTCAGAGCCTGCATCATCATACCGCCACCGTATTCTTCACCGCGCAGCTGCACAAAGGGCAACGTGGCACTTACGTAATCCTCTGCCTCGGTATAGATCTCCACGGGCTCGGCAACGTACTGATCCCACGTTTCCGTTGGCACAAAATCGGGGAACAGATCCTGCTTTTGTGCAAGGCTGAGCACGCCCTCTTCAAAAACGGGCGGCGTAAGCTGTCCCGTTTCCTCGGTATCCGTCTCCGCCCCGGGTGCAGCTTCGGAATCCTGTTGCGTTTGCTCCCCTTGCTCCGACTGCACGTTCCTGCAGCCCACCGTCAAGCCAAACAGCACCAAAGAGGCCAATAGCAAGCTCAACATACGTATGCATCTCTTTTTCATTACAAATCTCCTTTTCAAAATAAGTTCGGGCACACACGCCACCCGTTGCCGTCTATTCTTTGCAATGTCGATACGAGTATTGTAACACAAATGCAGCGATTTTGCAAGCAGTTTGAACAAAAGAATTGACAAGACAATGCAAATTTGGTATAATTAATACAAATCAAACGCCTATATAAAGGAGGACGCTTTATGAGAAAAACACGACTTCTGGCATTTGCGCTGTGCGCCTTGATGCTGCTCCCTCTCGCTGCTTGCAAGCAACCCTCTGATGATCCCGCAGAGAGTACCGAGCCCGCAGGGTCGACTGTCGAATCGACCGAATCCGAGTCCGAAACCGAAGCCGAGACCGAGCCGCCCATTGATCCTGCCGTGCAAAATCAGCCGCTGATCACCGAGCAGGCATTTGCAGATCCTGCACGCGAATACCGCGCGCTCAAGATCGAGCACTATTTTGCAAATCTCCCGGGCGCTACCTGGGAGGAAAAGGCGGCAAGCCTGATTGAATACGGCTTTGGCGGCGCAGCCTGCAATATGCGCTGGGATGCAAACTACCTGCAGCCCGGTCAATCCCTTGATGATTTTGCCGCGTTTGTGAATGCGGCACACAAGCAAGACGTCCGCATCTGGCTGTACGATGAATACGGCTACCCCAGCGGCTCTGCAGGCAACCTGACCGTGCAGGGTCACCCCGAATACGCGGCGGTCAGATTGGTGCAGTACACCATGTCCGGCGGTGACTCCGATCCGCGCTCCATGAGCCTGCCCGACGGCTTTATCAAGATAGATTGTGCGTATCTTTTGTCCGAAGGCAACACGCTGCCGCTCGAGGTCACGGTGCAGGACGGCAAAATGTCCTTTACGGGCGTTGACGCGCAATGGACGGCATATATCTACTGCGTGGCAAATTACTGCTACGGCTTTGAATGGAACAGCTCCTACCCCAACATTCTCAACCGTGACGCGGTAGCGCGCTTTATCGAGGTCACCTTTGACACCTACGAGGGTGCGATTGCGGACTTTGGCAATGCGGTGGAAGCCATTTTTGACGACGAGGCGCAGCTGCTTGCAGCGCACCACCTGATGCCCGAGGGTCTGAGAAATCCCGTTCTTCCCTACGATTACGATATTTTTGACACCTTCCAAGCCAAGTACGGCTATGACCTGCGTCCACTGCTGCACCTTGTTTACAGCGGTGAGGGCGAGCAAGCCCAGCGCGTTCGCGCGCAATTCTATGCCCACGTGGGCGATTTGGTTGCAGAAAACTTCTTTGGTCAGATTCAGGCATGGGCAGAGGCGCACGGTACGCAGCTCTCGGGACACTTGCTGCTGGAAGAGCAGATGCAGTATCACGTGCCCGTGTACGGCGACTACATCCGCAGCTCCAAAAACATGGGATACGCAGGCTTTGACGTGCTTAACGTGCGTCCGGGTCCCTACATCGATCAGATGTCCACAGGCGGCAAATACGCTTCGTCCGCGGCATGGCTGACGGGTCAGGAGAGAGTCATGATCGAGATCGCGCCCGCTGCCAACCCCGATGAATTTGCCACCAATCACCTTGACTACGCGCTGGGTGCTATGACCTTTGCGTACTTTGACGGCGGCAATCAGGTTACCTCCTACTACAGCCAGGCTAACGGTGATAAGGAAACCGGCAAAGCCTTCAACGAATACGTTGGCAGAATGGGCGCTATGACCGTGGGAGCGCAGAACCTCTCGCAGATCGCCATTTATTACAGCATTGACGCCATGGCTGCTGCATATGAAGCGCCCAAAACCCAGCAGCTTTACGATGCCCCCGAGGCAGCGCGCGATCTTGACACCATGGTGACCAGATTGACCGCGAACATTCGCAAGAAGGGTCTGGATTACGTCTTTATCGACGATGCATCGCTGCAAGGCGGCACGGTCAGCGCCAAGGGCTTGACCGTTGGCAACTTCACCTTTACCACCATTCTCGTGCCCGCTGCGACCGTGATGGATATTGAAAGCATGCGCGTGCTGGACGCCTTGATCGAGGCAGGCGTGCAGGTGCTGTTTATTGAGCAAATGCCCACGCTCTCGTTCCTTGAAAAGGATCAGCAGGAGTTGGAGACGCTGAGCGCAAAGCACCAAGGACTTTTGTGCGAAAAGTTCAACGACGCCATCTCCGCAATCGAGCTCAAGTCCGCGCTGGGCGTCAAGACGGGACGCAAGTACGTATATATCTCCCCCTACGAAAAGGACGGTGTCAAGTTCTTCTTCCTTGCGCTGGACTCCCAAAAGAATGCAGAGATCACGCTCTCCTACGAGGGCGCATGCGGCTTCCGCATCTACGATCCGCTCACGGGCAGCATCACCGAGGTAGAAAGCACAATCACCCTGAACTCCTACCGCGCCCTGTTCGTGCAGCCCTTGTTCCCCGAGCAATAACTCATAAACACAAAAATCCGCCGATTTCGGCGTATTTTTGTTATGTTGGTTGTCATTTAAGCACTCCCAACAGATCCACGGGAATGCCCTTGTAAGTCAGATATACGGCTCCGTCCGTAATGCGGATCTTGTACTCGTGGTATTCTGTATAATGCTCGCCGTCGAGGTATCGGTTGACGTCGTTGGACAATCTCAGCTCTCCGTTTTTCTCGCAGAAATTCAGCGTGCCTTGATCCACATAATATATCTCGGAATATTTGCGTTCTCCATTTTCATACGCGAACAATTCAAACGTAAACAGCCCCGAGGTGGGTCCGTAATCCAGTGTCCATACCTCGCGCACACCGTTCCCGTCCACGTCGGCATACGCCACGCATGGCATCCCCATGGGAATTGCATACTCTTCGGTGACCAAATACAAACTCCGCGGGCGCTCATCCCAAGGGATGCTGACGAAATCTTTATACTCCTCGGCACTCATCTGACCCGATCCGCTTGGCGGCACGCGGAAGATGCGCCCACCAGTAGCCTCATAAACGCCTGCGGGAGTCACGTCGATCAGCGGATACGGACAATCCGTACCGATGATCTGCTTGGCTTTCTCGGCGGCCATTGCCGTTTGGGGTATCTCGCTTGTCTGTGTGCAGTAGCTCAAGCTCGCAGTTCCGTTCTTAAAATCCTTGTTGTGCGAAATACGGATCCAACACGTATCCGAGTAAAAATAGGTCAAGTAATCGTGCCTGACCACCTCAAATCCGTTTTGCTCCATCAAAGCGCAATACGCATCCATCTTTTTGGCGGTCACATTTTTATAAGTGACTTGGACGCCCTCTGCCAACTCCACCTCAAACTCGGGCAGGATCAGCGCATCTGTGGCATATCCGTCAATACCGTTGCAATAAAATAATTTTTCACTTTGGTGCACATCCGGCTCTGTCGATGGAATTTCATACTTTTCAAGCTGCCTGCATCCCGCAAACGCCATCAGGCACAGCACGCCGCACGCAAGCAGCGCAACGCCTCTCAAACGCAATATACGTGTCATTCGCTCTCTCCTTTCAAACAAGAAATTGCCTTCACCTATATAGACGCATTTTTGGGCACAAAAGTGTACGGTTTTTCGGAAAATTTTTATATTTTTATCCTTACATTTTGAAAAAGATCGAGACCATTGCCCTGCCTGCCTTATACAAGGGGCCCTCCAGCTCCTTTTGCGCGCATTTGAGCTGCTCGCGGATGGCAATGCTCTGCGGACAGTGCGGCTCGCATTTGCCGCAGCCTACGCACATGGAGGCAGCAGCCGAATTTTTGCGCATTGCCGTGCACATAGCGTACTCGTACACCGCCTGAAATTTGCCTTCGGCATAACGGCGGTTATACGCTGCAAACGTGCCCGGGATATCCACGCCGCGCGGACACGGCATGCAATATCCGCAGCCGGTGCAGCCCACCTTCATACCTGCGTTGATGGCGGCTACCACTTGCGCAAGCATTTGCTGCTCGCTCTCGCCCAGCTCCCCGATCTGCACGCTTGACGCGGTTTCCACGTTGTTGCACACCATGCTCTCGGAGTTCATGCCCGACAGCACCACGTTGACCTCGGGCTGATTCCACAGCCATCTGAACGCCCACTCCGCAGGCGTATGCTGCACGGGGTAATCTGCAAAAATGCGCTTTGCCTCCCCCGGCAGATGGTTGACCAGCTTGCCGCCGCGCAAGGGCTCCATGATCATAACTGCCAAGCCCTTGCTCTTTGCATAGTGCAGTCCTCTTCTGCCTGCCTGCGAATTCTCGTCCATATAGTTATACTGGATCATGCAGAAATCCCAATCGAACGCATCCACCAGCCGACAGAACATATCACTGTTTCCGTGATACGAAAAGCCGATCTGCCCGATCTCGCCGCTTGCCTTTTTTTGCGCGATCCATTCCTTGATACCCAATGCGCAAAGCCGCTCCCAAACGGCAATATCGTTGAGCATGTGCATCAGGTAATACTCCACGTGATCGGTGCGCAGCCGCTCCAGCTCCTCGTCAAAAAGCTTGTCAACGCCCTCGCGGCTCTTGATCATATAATGCGGCAGCTTAGTCGCGATATTGACCTTATCGCGGATGCCGTTTTTCTCCAAGATCTCGCCCAGCACCGCCTCGCTGCCGCGGTACGCGTATGCAGTATCAAAATAATTGACGCCGCTCTTATACGCCAGCATGATCTGGCGCTCGGTCTCTTGTATATCGATCTTTCCCTTTTTCTTGGGAAATCTCATGCAGCCAAATCCTAGAATGGACAGCTTGTTTCCGTACTTATCAAGACGATATTGCATCCTTTACCCCCTTCAAGGTTCAATCAGATAACGCAGCATTCTCTCGGGAGCGTCCAAAAACTGCTTTGTGATGCGGTAGTGCTCGGTGTCCTTGTAGTCCACGCAGGCAATGCCCTGCTCGGAAAGCTCGAAAATTTGTGCCCCGGGGTACGCCATGAGAATAGGCGAATGGGTGGCGATAAGCAGCTGCGACCCTGCCTTTACCAGACGGTCGATCTCGGCAAGCAGCGTCATCTGCCTCATGGGCGAGAGTGCCGCTTCGGGCTCGTCGAACAGATAAAGCCCATTGCCGCCAAGGCGGTTTTGCACCAAAGAGAGAAAGCTCTCACCATGCGATTGCTTATGTAACGATCTGCCGCCGTAGCTATCCACCAAGGGAGGCAAAAAACCGGGCATCCTGTCCAGCTCCTCAATATTGGTGGCTACGTTGTAAAGGCTCTCGGCACGCAGAAAATAGCCGTCCTTGGGGTAGGCACGGCGCACGATGCGCAAGCATTCATGCAATTCGGAATGGGTATCGTTGGTGGAAAAACGGAAATTACGCGAGCCGCCCTCGGGGTTAAAGCCGCAGGCAACCGCTACCGCCTCCAGCAGCGTGGATTTTCCCGTACCGTTCTCACCCACAAGTATGGTCACGTCAGCGTCAAGAGCAAGGTGCGGATGCTTTTGCAAATGCCGCACCACGGGCAAGCCCTGCAGATACGAGCCTGCGGGTATTTGATTTTCAAACACGATCTCGCTTAAATATCCGACCGACATGCTCGTTCTCCTTTCAGTTTTCTCTGTCCTTATAGCCGAAGAGAGCCGAACTCACACGGTTTTGAGCGGCAAATATCCGCACCTGCTGCAGATAAAATACTCGCAATATCTTATATTGCTTCGCATTTTCTCTTTGCATCTGCGAAATATTTGCTCGCACAAAACTGCGCAGCACCCTCCGGCGTTGAATTTTTTGATGGATTTTGTCAAAGCGAGTTGAAGCAAGATACGCATCTTGCAAGACGAGATTTGGCGAAAGACGCGAAAAATTCTCGCCGCAGGGCTTATGAGTTCGGCTCTCTTCGGCTATAGCTTTGCACCACGTGCTGCCCGAACAAGCGACCCAGCTCCAGCTCGCTCATTGCGTCATAATGCCCCCAATCGGGGTCACCCGCAGGCTCCTTATGTACGGTAAAGCCTGCTTCAATGGTAGGAAAATAATAATTCAGCTCGGAAAGTGCCGCAAATTGCACCTTCGCCTCGTTGATAGCGGGGTACGCAGGCTCACAATAGGGACTGTTGGAAATGCCTGCATCGATAAAGCAAATGCCACCCTGCTCCGCGTAAGGCGCAAGATCCTCTCGCAGATACGCTGCGAATGCACTCTGATTGGCAAGATAGCGCGCTGCCTTGAAATCGGTGGTGTCCGATTCGCCCTGCATCCAACAGATCGCGCCCACACGCGCGTCATAGCCTGCGTTGCAAAGCGCGTCAAGATACGTGGTGGCAAAAGACAAAAACGCCTCGTAGATCGAGCCGCGCTCGCCTGCGCACAGCCAGTGGTGATGCAAGGAATAGCCCGACATGGTATATTTCAGGATAAATACGGTTTCATCGGGATAAGCGTCGGCAAGCACCTCTGCCATGCCAAGCTCAGGTCCAAAGCACCCTTCTCCTGCCGCGCAGGTCAGGTCAACCGGCACAAACGCACCGCCCGAGGTATATTTATGGTCGTCAAGACAGTAATTGATGCGCACCGAGTCAAACCCGGCTGCATATGCGGCATACTGATCCGCGTCCACGCACTCCTGCAAATAACTTGTCAGCGAGCAGCCCGTGGCGTTGCTCTGCCCGATCAGAATGATCACACGGGCACGCTGCCCCTGTCCGTGTGGCAATTCTGCCTCGGGATAGGTCACGTTCATATTCAGGTGCACGGTTTGATCCTCGGTTGCGCCTTCCTGCCCATCATGCATGGGGGCACAGGCGCAAAGCAGGATCGCGGCAAGCATCAGCACGCCGATTCGCCAAGCACTCATTTCTCGCTGCAGGTCAGATTCTTGCTCTTGTCAACCAAGAACAAGGGACTCTCTCTGCCGTCCTTGAACGACCACGAAACGTCTTCCATGATCACGTGCGCAGGCGAGTGATCGGGTGCTTCGCACCAGGTAGGATACGAAAGATCGGTAAATTGCACGTTTTTGAGCTCCAAAGTGCCCAGATACGTACCGTTTTGCAAATGATTTTTGCCCGCGTGATAGTGAATGACCTCGTTGGCGTTTTCCACTATGCAATTTTCAAAATGCAGATCCGAGGGCGTGTAGGGATAATTCTGGCTGCCGAAATAGTCTACCAGGCACACGAGATTGTGTCTGCCCTGCTCGCGAGGCAGCTCGTCAAACTTGCCCTTGACCACAGTCTTGCGGTGCGGATAATAGCCGGGGCCAAAGACGTAGCAATCGCGTACGTAAATGCCCACGCCGCCGATACGGAATCCGTTACAGGATGTATTGAGCACGCAGCGGCGCACCTGCAGGTCGTTAATGTTAATGCCCGCGATGCAGTCGTCGCCCGTCTTAAAGAAGCAATCCTCGATCACTGCATGCTCGGTGCAATGCAAATGAATACCGTCCGAGCCGCCAAGGCAGGTCACGTGATGCATATGCAGGTTACGGCAGTTGTTGGTCTCATGCAAGAAGTTGCCGCTGTGGCGTGCGGTGTAGCCCGTGAGCTCAACGTTTTCACAGCAGGAGAAGAATACGATATGCGGACCGCGATAGCCCTCTTCGCCGTCGGGGTCATAGCAATTCTGTCCGTCCAAGGCAGAACCGAACTCACCGATAATGGATACGTTCTTCTGTCCGTAGGACGAGATCATAGCGCGGCGGTAGGTCTCCCAGGGCTGGCCGTAATACTGCGTGATCAGCTCCATATCCGAGCGCATTTCCACGCTCTCGGGAATCGCGAACACCTCGTAATCGTCACATTCGGTGCTGCCGTAGATCTCCGCGCCCTTTTCCAAGTAAATCGTGGTGTCCGACCACATCCAAAGCGAAGAAATATAGTATTTGCCGCGCGGAAAGATCACCTTGCCGCCGCCCTCTTTACACATATCTAAAACCGCTTGAATGTTTTTGGTTTGCAATTCGGTCAGGTCCGTTCTGACACCGTAATCTGTTACGCGATAATTCTTCATATGAAGCCTCCTAAGCATTTTGGTTAAATTCATTATACCCAAAATTTCCGCATTTGTCAAGCAGCAACTCCCTGGCGCACCAAAAGAAAAAGAGCCGATCAATCCACGTTGATCGGCTCTTTTTTGCAATATGCACTTTTTTATTTATTCTTCATCATCCGACTGCTCGGTCTTTTTCTTGCTCTTGGTTTTCCCCTTATCAAGCGGCGATACCGCATCGTGCTGCTCCATACGGATCTCCCAGTGGATGATAACCGCAAGCAGGGCGCGAATGAGAATGACAACTGCAAGAATGCCAAGCTCCTTTAAGTCACGCACGATAACCGTGTGAATGATCTCGGATCCCATCTTGCACTCCAGCGCAAGCGCGAGCGCGCGGCCAAGGTCAATGACAACGTTTCTGCGTGCATTATCACGGTAATGACGGATCAGCAAAAAGATGGCTCTGACCGTGCCTACCAAAATAATGATAATGCCGATCATTTCCAAGGTGTACGCCACGATCTCTGCAAAGCCGTACAGGATGTCTTTATAGGTTGCAATAATTGTTGCAAAATCCATAATATGCTCCTTTTAAGGGTCGATCAGGTAAGACTCCCAACCCTCGGTATGATAAAGTGTGCCGTCGGGCAGCACCCATTGCGCCTCGGTATCCGCCAAGGATGCCACAAGCGCCATGCCCTGCTCAAGCGTCATGCAGAACAGCGCGGTGGAAAGCGCATCCGCCATGCCCGAATGCTTGGTCAGCACCGACACGGACACAAAGCCCTCTGCGGGCATAAGCGTTTCGGGGTGAATGATGTGGTGATAACGCTTACCGTTGACCAGATAATAGCGTTGATACGAGCCGCTGGTAACCAGCGTCTGTCCGCTCAGCCCAAGATAGCACAAATAGTCCTCGCCCTCGTCCATCGGGTTTTCAAGCCCCACCGTCCAAGGTGCGCCGTCTGCCTTTGCGCCGATGGTGCGCACGTTACCGCCCACGTTGAGCACGTAGCCGGTGATGCCGCGGCTCTCCAGATCCTGCGCCACCATTTCCACGGCGTAGCCCTTGGCAATTGCGCCCACGTCCAGCTTCATCTGCGGATCGGTAATGGTCACGGTGCAATTCTGCTCGTCAATGACCAGGCTTTCAATATCGGTATGCTGTGCAGCAGAAAGCAGCTTGTCCATAGGAGGCAGCTGCGCCGACACGGGATCATCCATGCCGATCGTGCGATAATCGTGCCAGATCGACAGCACGCTGCCCATGGCAATATTCACGTGCCCGTCTGTCAGCTCGTGCATCTGCTTTGCGTAAAGCAGCATATCGATCACGCGGCGATCCACCTTCACGGTACGGTGCTGTCCGTCTACCAGCTCGTTGATGGTGCAAAGGTTTTCAAGCCCGTCAAAGCGATGATAAATGGTAAACAGGCGGTGGTACTCACTAAGAGACGCAAGCACCTCGTTGGCAACCGCGTCAAACGACTCCTTGTTCTCGGCATAGCCCGAGATGGTGGTCACGGTATCAAAATAATCAAAGGAATAGGCGTTGTATTTTTCAAGCTCGCCCTGCCCCTTCTCGCACGCGCTCATGGAAAGCGCAGCCAAAAGAATCAGCGAAGCAAGCAGTAAAGAAACGATTTTGGTTTTCATACAATTGTAAAAAATGGGAGGCGCAGGGCCTCCCATTTTTTATCCTTTCAAGGATTGTAATTAGTCAAGC
This sequence comes from Eubacteriales bacterium, assembly GCA_045660125.1. Taxonomy (GTDB): domain Bacteria; phylum Bacillota; class Clostridia; order Oscillospirales; family CAG-272; genus SVQP01. The sequence continues at coordinate 27,655 of JAZRDG010000007.1, forward strand.
TTGTCAGCAGCCTTAGTCAGGCCGTTGATCAGGATGGTGCAGCCTGCAGCCTTAACTTCGTCAGTGCCGTAGTTATCAGCAGCGCAGAGAGCAACGATCTCAGCAACGGTCTTTCCAGCGCACAGAGCGTTGAAAGCGTCAGCCTGCTCGAACCACTCCTTGGTAGCGCCGCCGTAAGCGACCATACCGTAGTTAGCACCGAGCTCTCTCTTGGTCTGAACACCCTTGGTTGCGTCGAAGGTGGAAACACCTGCAGCGTCGAAGGTGAACTTGAACTGTACGCAGTCAGAAGCAACAACCTGAGCCTTACCGTCAGTGCCGATAGCAGCAGCAACGATGGTGGTGTCTACCTGATTCTGACCGGCAGCCTCAGCGGTAGCATCCTTGGTGGTCTGCTCGGTAACCATACCAAGCTTTACAGTGGAGGAAGCGGTAGCGGTGGAATCAGCGAGGTTAGCAAATGCCTTCTCGATAGCACCTACAAACTCGGTGATGGTAATGGTGCAGCCTGCGCTGATAACAGCGTCGGTGCCCTTGCCGCCCTCAGCAACCAGAGCCTTGATCTCGTCAAGGGTCTTGCCAACTACAACGGACTCGAAAGCATCAGCCTGCTCGAACCACTCCTTAACAGAGCCACCGTAGGTGACCATGTTGTAGTCGTTGCCCAGCTCGTACTTAGTCTTGAAACCGTCATTAGCAATAGCCTTGCCTTCAGCGGTGTACTTAACAGTGTTGTCAGCGGTATCGATCTCGCAAGCAACAACCTTGCCCTCAGCGTCAACAGTGATAACTGCTACGTTGATGGTAGCCTTGCCCTGACCGTCGGTCTCAGCAGTAGCATCAGTAGCAGATGCGCTGACCAGGACGCCCATACCGAACTTGAGAGTCTCTTCCTTCTTGTCACATGCAACCAGAGTCAGGGTTGCGAGTGCCATCAGGACACAAAGAAGAACGCAGATAAATCTTTTCATGAGTATTCTCCTCACATATTAATTTTATTGCATGTTACAAATATCACATGCTTTGTTATTCTACCATAATTTTACCCATTTGTCAAGCATTTTAACCAAACAGGCACACTTTCGTCACAATATAGCAAAAAATGCGCACCGTAGTGCGCATTTTTGCAAAATTTGTTTATTCCTCCGATTCAACGGCAACGACCACCTTGTGCGGCAGGCAGATAATGCTTTCCCCGTCAAGCGAAATGGGCTTGTGCGAGGCGCAAATCCCGTCGGGGCACGTGGCTTCTTGCACGTACGCCTTGCCGTCCTTGATGATCAGACGATTGACCTGCGTGCCACTCTCACCGGTGACAATGTCCACCTCGGTATCCTTGGAGAGCGGATAGGTGGCATACACCGCACCGTCCACCGTCACGACAACCGAGTCACCCTCGTCTGAAAACAGCAGCAGCGCGCCACCCACAAGCAGCAGCACGGCAACGATTGCGCCGACAAGGATCAAATCGTTTTTGGCTTTTTTATCCAACATGGCGTCAGCCTTACTTGACAAGGTCGCGGGGATTTACACCCTCGGGAATATCCGCCAGTACAACCTTTCGGATCGCACCCGTGGGGCAAGCGTCCGCGCATGCACCGCAGCCGGTGCACTTATCGTAATCAATACCCGCAAGGTTATCCTTTACGCTGACCGCGCCGAACTGGCAAGCCTTTTCGCACTTCTTACAAGCAATGCATGCATTCTTGCAAGCGGTGCGCGCCTGTGCGCCCTTATCGGTATTGGAGCAAGCTACTACAACGGCAGCCTCCTGCGGGATCATGCTGATGATATGCTTGGGACAGGTATCGCGGCAAAGACCGCAGCCAATGCAAAGGCTGGTATCCACGTGCGCAATGCCGTCCTTGGTGCAAATTGCACCCGAGGGGCACACGGCAGCACAGTCACCAAGACCAAGGCAGCCAAAGCGGCAAGCATCCGGGCCTGCAAACAGCATGGAAGCTGCGCGGCAGGTGGAGATACCGTCATATGCGGCTTTCTTGGTGGTTGCCTCGCAATGTCCGTTACAGTGCACGTACGCAACAAAATCCTCGGGAGCTTCTACCTCGATGCCGAGGATATCGCCAAGCTCCTTGGCGGTTGCTTCCGCACCGGGTACGCAGAGGTTAGGCTTAGCAGTTCCCTCTGCTACGGCAGCAGCGTAGTCATCGCAGCCCTTATAGCCGCAAGCGCCGCAGTTTACACCGGGCAGGCAGGCACGAACAGCCTTGACCTTTTGATCCTCTTCTACAGCGAAAAAGTGCGAAATGAGTGCCAAGAGAACGCCGAGAATCAGCGCAACTGCGCCAACCACGCCAAACGCGATCAAAATATCCATGAATTCCATATCGGCACCTCCCTTACGCGAACAGAGCATCTACGATGCCCGAGAAGCCCATGAAGGCAAGCGAGATAAAGGATGCTGCGATCAGCGTTACAGCCAAGCCGCGGAAGGGCTTGGGGATATTGGTCTCGTCAATGCGGGAACGCAGACCCGAGAACAGTACCATTGCCAAGAGGAAGCCAAGGCCTACGCCCAGCGAGCTTACCATAGACTCGATGAAGTTGTAACCGTCCGTGATGTTGTTGATGGCAACGCCAAGCACTGCGCAGTTGGTGGTGATCAGGGGCAGATATACGCCCAGACCCTTGTGCAGCGCGGGAATGAACTTTTTGAGCAGCAGCTCAACCATCTGTACAAGCGATGCAATGACCAGGATAAATACGATGGTCTGCATATAGCCAAGACCCATGGGGTCCAGCACGAAATACTGAATGGGCCAGGTTGCAGCGGTTGCAAGCAGCATAACTGCCGTGACCGCAATGCCCATGCCGGATGCCTGATCCAGCTTTTTGGAAACGCCCAGGAAGGGGCAGATGCCCAAAAATCTTGCAAGCACGTAGTTGTTGACCAGCACGGAGGACAGAAGAATGACGATCAAAGACTTAAACAGATCCATTACTGCACCTCCTGGTTCTCTGCACTACCCGTGCAAGCGGTGTGGCAGCTACCCGCATTGGGGCAGCCTGCGCAAGAAAAGCTCTTCTTCAAGGGAGCCTTGCCGTGCGTCAGTGCGAATACCAGCGCGATCAGAAGACCGTATACCAGCATACCGCCGGGAGCCTTGACAAGGAACTCGATCTTATAGGGCTCGAGGAATGCGATGGGGTTGCCTGCAAAGGAAGCAGCGCCAAGCACCTCGCGGATGATTGCCATTGCGCACAGCGCGATGGTAAAGCCAACGCCCATGCCGATGCCGTCAAGCGCGGACTTGACAACGGAGTTTTTGCCTGCAAACATTTCAGCTCTGCCGAGAATGATGCAGTTTACGGTGATCAGCGGCAGATATACGCCCAGCATTTCGTAAAGCGGGGGCAGATATGCCTGCACGATCATCTGTACGATGGTAACAAAGCCTGCGATAACAACGATATAGCAAGGAATGCGCACGCTGTCGGGAATGATCTTGCGCAACAGCGAGATCAGGATATTGGAGCAGATCAGTACGACCATAGCCGCAATGCCCATGCCGAACGCGCCTGCCACGTTTGTGGTGGTTGCCAGCGTGGGGCAAGTACCAAGGATCAGCACCAATACGGGGTTCTCCTTGAGAATACCCTTCAGAAGGATCGACCAATTATTATTCTTACTCATTAGCTGCTCCTCCTTCCAGAATCTTAAGCGACGTAAAGGCGTGCTCGATCGCCTTGAGATAGCCGTTGGTGGTCAGGGTTGCGCCACCGATCGCGTCAATGTTCTTGTAATCCTCTTCGGTCTTGCCGTCAAACTGACCGTAGAACTTTTCGTTTGCACATGCATCACCAATACCCTTGGATTCGTTCTGATATACGGTATAGGTATCAATGATCTTGCCTGCGGGCGTCATGGAAACGCGTACCACGATATACTCACCCGATGCGGGATGATATTCGCTGCCGCCCGTGATGCCGTAGCCGGGGCCGTTGACCTCAAAGATATAGTTGCCGGTTGCCGTCTTCTTTGCAGAGATCAGGTTCTTGGGCAGACCCTCAAAGGCGGTCAGATCCAATTCCTCGGAAGTGGAAACGGACAGAATTGCATGCGCTGCAGCAACGGTTTCGTTATCGGTAGCACCGCTCTCGTCAACCGCGATAAACTGCTCGCCGATCACGTAAACGTAGCCCTTGCCGTTATCTGCCGTATATACTGCATCGATACCTTCGATGATCTCGGCGATAAACAGCTTGGTAAACTTGCCCTCTGCTGCGGGAAGCGCTAAGGACAGGTTATCGTTGAGAATTTCCTCCTCGGTACGCAGATCGACCGATCCGCCGCCAAGGATAATGGCTGCGTTGAGTGCATCCTTGATCGCACCCTTATAAGCGGCAGTGGTCTTGGTAGCACCCGAAATGGTATCCACCGCATCCACGCCTGCTGCATCCTTACCGGTAAAGTTTGCGCCAAAGGTCTTTTCATGACCCAGCGTTTCGGAAGAGCCAAGGCAAACAGCGCCGCTGACAGTACCGTCGGCATTGATACCGCACATGATGATAAAGCCTGTGCCGTAGCCTGCGGTCTCCAGCTTGAATACGTAGCCGCCGTTCTTTTCCTTATATACTTCTCTGACCGTCTTGGGCAGCGCCTCGGCGTCAAACGCCACACTCTCAAAGCCCTCGCCGTTCGGCATAACCTCCAGCAGCGCCTGGTTAGCGGCTGCGTTCTGGTTTTGCTCGATAATAGGAGCGGTAAGTGCATTGGTCAGCGCAAGCAGCACCGCCATCACAGCGCAAATGCCTACCAGCACGACCGTGCTCATAATAGACTTTTTCATGCCTTTTTACCTCCTACGCCAAATACTTTATGCTTTGTCCAGGAGTCGATAAAAGGAGTGAGTATGTTCATCAGCAGGATCGCGAAGGAAACGCCCTCGGGATATACGCCAAAGTAGCGGATCAGGAAGGTAATCAGACCCGCGCCCACACCGAAGATGACCTTGCCCCATGCAGTAGAGGGAGAGGTGACGTAGTCGGTTGCCATAAAGATGGCACCGATCAGAAGACCGCCCGAAAGCACTGCTGCCAGCGCAGCGGTTGCATCCATGCCCTCCATAAAGAAGGAGGCTGCGAATACCGTGCCGATAAATACAACGGGAAGATGCCAGGAGATCACGCGGCGCGCAAGCAGGTAGATAAAGCCAAGCAACAGCGCAACAGCGCAGGTCTCACCGATCGAGCCGCCGTGCAGACCTAAAAGCAGATCTGTCAGCGAAGTTGCCTGCTCGGAAGCAAGCGGCGTAGCACCCGCAACGGTATCCACCACGGTGGGGAATGCAGCGGTTGCCATAGAGCCAAACGCCACCAGCATGAATACGCGGGCGGTGATGGCAGGGTTAACGGGATTGCAGCCAAGGCCGCCAAACAGGCACTTGACTACCACGATTGCAAACAACGCGCCAACTACGCATTGCCACAGCGGAATGGTAGCGGGCAGGTTGAGAGCCAGCAAAAGACCGGTTACGATTGCGCTCAGGTCGCCAATCGTCTGCTTTTTCTTGGTGATCAGGTTAAAGAGCGCCTCAAAGCCGACACAAGAAGCCACGGTCAGCGCAATCACTGCAAGCGCACGCAGACCAAAGATCACGCAGCCGGCAACGGTTGCGGGCAAAAGCGCGATGATCACGTCCAGCATGATGCGGCTTGTGCTGCGACCGCTATGAATATGAGGGGAGACAGCCAGCGTCAGATTCTTACTCATTTTTGACTTCCCTCCTTTGCTTTTTCCTCTCTTACAAATGCCTTGGCAAGCTTATTGGTCTGTACCAAGGGACGGTTTGCGGGGCAAACAAAGCTGCAGCAGCCGCATTCCATACAAGTGTTCAGCGAAAGCTCCTCAAGCTTTGCAGCGTCCTTTTGGTCGTACGCCTTGGCAATTGCCGCAGGGGCAAGACCGAAGGGGCAGGTATTGGTGCAAGAGCCGCAACGGATGCAAGGCGTGGTTGCGGGCAGCTTGGTCTCCTTCGCGGTCAGCGCAAGGATCGCGTTGGTGTTCTTGAGAATAGGGGCTGTGGTATCGGGTACGGTCACACCCATCATAGGTCCGCCGTAGATCACCTTTGCGGGATCCTCTGTCAAGCCGCCGCAAGCGTCAAATACCTCTGCCATGGACATGCCCACGGGCACGATGACGTTCTGCGGCTGCTTTACCGCACCGCCGTCCACGGTTACGCACTTTTCCACCAAGGGCATACCGGTCTTGATATACGCGCCGATGGCAGCAAGCGTGGTGCAGTTGAGCACAACGCAGCCCACGTCGATGGGCAGCTTGCCTGTGGGCACGACCTTACCGGTGGTG
>JAZRDG010000008.1:0-12511 GCA_045660125.1 Eubacteriales bacterium
GGCGTTTGACGTAGAGGCACGCGACGGCAAGTTTGGCGGCGGCTACTGCACCTGCTTCCCCAGATACAAGCAGCCCTTTATCCTTGCAAACTTCAACGGCTCTTGCGGTGACGTGGACGTCATGACCCACGAATTCGGTCACGCGCTGGCAGCCAACTTTGCTTGCGAGCAGGATAACTTTGAGCTGGACGTGGGAGGCATGGAGACCGCAGAGTGCCACTCCATGAGCATGGAATTCCTTTGCTGGAAGTATATGGACAAGTTCTTTGGCGACAAGGCGCCCCTGTACAGAAAGCGTCACCTCTTGGATGCGCTGAGCTTTATTCCTTACGGCGTCATCGTGGACGAGTTCCAGCACCTGATGTACGCAAATCCCGACATGACTCCCGCACAGCGTAAGCAGACTTACCTGGAGCTTGAGGCGAAGTACCGTCCTTACATGACGCTGACCGGCATTCCTTACATCGAGGAGGGAACCAGATGGCAGTATCAGATGCACATCTACGAAAGCCCCTTCTATTATATCGACTATTGCCTTGCGCAGACGGTTGCCATCGGCTTCCTTGTCGCTTCCTGCGAGAATTACGACGCGGCGCTTGAAAAGTATCTGGCATTTGCCAAGTGCGGCGGCACCAAGGCGTTTGAGCAGCTGATCGAGGATGCAGGTCTTGCATCTCCCTTCAAGGATGGCGCACTTGAGATCCTTGCGGACAAGGCTGCAGAGATTGCAAAGAATATTTAACCCCAAAAGGGCTGTCACACAGGTGGCAGCCCTTTTTTTACACCAAAATTTCGCGTTTTTATTGCAAAATTTTTAAGTTTGTGATACAATTAACATATATGATCGCTCCCGCGCGGAGAGAAAGGACACATTATGGAAAACGTAGCGCTTGCCCTGATCCCTTATCCCAAATATATTACTTACAGACAAGAAATGCTTGCCATCATGCCCATCATGGAGATCTGCGATCCCATGTTCACGCGCCCTGCAAAGGCGTTTGCAGGTTATGCGCAAAGATTGGTTGGCGTGCGCTTTACCGAGGGTAGAGGTGCGTCTGTCGTGCTGCGTGTTGACCCCGATATGCAAAGCGGTGAATACTCGCTGCGCGTGCAGACCGCGCGCGTGGTGCTGTGTGCCGCAGATGAGCAGGGCATGCAGTATGCGCTGGCAACGCTGGGGCAATTGATGCGCGTGGTGGACGGTCGCGTCAGCGTGCCCGTTTGCGAGGTGCGCGATCTGCCCGATTGCGAGCACAGATGCGTTATGATCGACCTTGCGCGTAACTGGCACCCCTTTGATTATCTGCTTTCCTACGTGGATCTGTGCTGGTTCTATAAGGTCAGCCGCCTGCACCTGCACTTTACCGACGACCAAAGCTACACGCTGCAAAGCGCGCTTTACCCCAAGCTTGCAACCGAGGGACGCAGCTATACGAACGAGGATATTGCGTACCTGAACAAGTACGCTGCCGAGCGCGGCATTTCGCTGATCCCCGAGATCGACGTGCCCGGACATTGCACGCAGTTCTGCCTTGCATATCCCGAGATTTTCGGCACGGATAACATCATTCCGCAGACCGCCGAGGCGATGGAGGCAATGCAGGCACTGTTCTCCGAGCTTTGCGATACGTTCCCCAACGCAGAGTACGTGCACGTGGGCGGTGACGAGGCAGCTATTGAGAAATGGACCGCAAACGAGGCTTGCCGCGCATATGCCGAATCCTGCGGCATTGACTTTGACACCGCGGACAAGAGATACCTTGCCGAGCGCATGCTTGCCAACTTCGTGCAAAAGACTGCGGATGCGGTCATGGCAAAGGGCAAGAAGGTCATGGCTTGGGAGGGCTTTGCACCTGTTGTGAACGAGTTCGTTTCCAAGGATATCATTCTGCACAGCTGGGAAAACTATTATCAGACCACGCCGCAGCTGCTCGGGGCAGGCTTTAAGATCATCAACAGCTCCTGGTCGCCCATGTACGTGGTCACGCCTGCTGCATACTGGTCGCAAAAAGAGGTATTCGATTGGAGCATCTACCGCTGGCGTCCCGTGCACCCCGATTCTCCTTATCGCGGTGTCACGATCGAGATTCCTGCCAATGAAAACGTGCTGGGCGGTCAGCTGCTTGCATGGGGCGATACCATTCCCGGTAACTTCCCCACGGTCGCAGAGGGCATTGCCGAGGAGCGACGCCTTGTGGCAGAGCGTATGGCTGCGCTGGCAGAGAACACCTGGAACCGCGAAAAGATGCGCAACTATGCCGAGTTTACAGCGGCATACGAGGCACTTGCACGCGCTGCAGGAATTTTAATCGGATAATTTCGCGAAAATTTGCACCGCCTATTTACATTCGGCGCAATTTGTGTTACAATAAAATGTATTTTTAATTCGATGGGGTGAGACAATGAAGATCGGCTTTAACAATGACAAATATCTGCAGCTGCAATCCGAGCAGATCAGAAAGCGCATTGACGAGTTTGGCGGCAAGCTTTATCTGGAGTTTGGCGGCAAGCTGTTTGACGACTATCATGCCGCGCGCGTGCTGCCCGGCTTTGCGCCCGACAGTAAGCTGCGCATGCTGCTGAGTCTGCGCGATCAGGCGGAGATCATTCTGGTGGTCAACGCTGCCGATATCGCAAAGAACAAAATGCGTGCCGATCTCGGTATCACCTACGACCAGGACGCTTTGCGCCTGATCGATATTTTCCGCGACCTGTCCTTTACCGTGGATAGCGTGGTCATCACCTGCTACGCAGGGCAGCAGGCGGCAGACGATTTCCGCCGCAAGCTTGCGGATATCGGTGTCAACAGCTATCTGCATTATAAAATTGAGGGCTATCCCTCGGACGTGGAGCACATTGTCAGCCCTGCGGGCTTTGGCAAGAACGAGTTTGTCAAGACCACAAAGCCCTTGGCAGTGGTCACCGCGCCGGGTCCCGGCAGCGGCAAGATGGCAACTTGCCTGTCTCAGCTGTATCACGAGCATATGCGCGGCGTGCACGCGGGATATGCCAAGTTTGAAACCTTCCCCATCTGGAATTTGCCCCTGCGCCATCCCGTCAACCTTGCCTACGAGGCAGCAACCGTGGATCTGGATGACGTCAACATGATCGACCCCTTCCATCTGGAGGCGTACGGTCAGACAACCGTAAACTACAACCGCGACGTGGAGATCTTCCCCGTGCTGCGCGCCATCATGACGCGCATTCAGGGCACCTCTCCGTATCAGTCGCCCACCGATATGGGCGTGAATATGGTCGGCTTCTGCATCGAGGATAACGACGCCGTGTGTGAGGCAGCGCGCAAGGAAGTGCTGCGCAGATATTACCAGACCGCCGTTTCCGAAAAGCAAAAGGGAAGTGACGGCACGCTGAACGCCAAAATGAAGATTTTGATGCAGCAGGCGGGCGTCAGCGCAGATTGCAACCCCGCAGTTGCCGCAGCCAATGCTCGCGCCGAGCAAACGGGTAACCCCGCAGGCGCAATGGTGCTGGAGGATGGCTCTGTGGTAACCGGTAAGACCTCCTCGCTGCTCGGTCCGTCCGCAGCCCTGCTGCTCAACGCACTCAAGCGCTTGGCAGGCATTCCCAAGGAAAAGGAGATCATCAGCGCGGACGCGCTTGAGCCGATCTGTAAGCTCAAAACCGAGTATTTGCGTCAGAGCAACCCCAGATTGCACTCGGACGAGGTGTTGATCGCGCTTTCGATCAGCTCGGGCAGCCATGAAAATGCCGCGCTGGCACTTGCACAGCTGGACAAGCTGCGCTGCTGCGACGCGCATTTCTCGGTCATTCTCTCGCCCGTGGATGAGCGCACCTATAAGCGCCTTGGTATCAACGTCACCTGCGAACCTGTGGCAGGCGGTAAAAAAGGAAAAGTTAAATTATGAAAAAGATCTTACTGATCGCAACCGGAGGCACGATAGCCTCCACTCCAACCGAACAGGGTCTTGCTCCCGGGCTGACGTCCCGGGAGCTTTTGGAAACCGTTCCCGAGCTGCAAAGCGTTTGTGAGATAGACACGCTGCAGCTGTTTAATCTGGATAGCACCAACATGTGCCACGTGCAATGGCTGGCAATTGCGCGCACCGTGCGCCAGCAGTACGACGCGTACGACGGCTTTTTGATCACGCACGGCACGGACACCATGGCATACGCTGCCGCGGTGCTTTCCTATCTGATCCAGCAAAGCCCCAAGCCCGTGGTGCTGACGGGCGCGCAGCGTTCAATCTCGCAGCGCGATACCGATGCTCGCGAGAATTTGCTCAATGCCGCGATCTACGCAGCCGACGATGGCGCGCAGGGCGTGCACATCGTGTTTGACGGCAAGGTGATCGAGGGCACGCGCGCGACCAAAACGCGCACCAAGAGCTATGCCGCATTTTCCAGTATGGATTATCCCGAGGTGGCGGTTGTGCGCGGCGGCAGAGTGCTGCATTACGTGCGCACGCCCAAGCCCCAAGCGCCTATCTTTTTTGACGCGCTTGACCCCCGCGTGTTTGTGCTCAAGCTGACGCCCGGCATTCAGCCCGGTATTTTCGACTATCTTGCGGATAACTACCGCGCCGTGATCGTGGAAAGCTTTGGCGTGGGCGGCATTCCCGTGTATGATAGCGAGGCGTTTGCAGATAAGATCGCCATGCTGACCGAGCGCGGCGTGAAGGTCATCATCAAAACGCAGGTCGCGCACGAGGGCAGCGACATGGAGGTGTATCGCGTGGGCTTTACCATCAAGCAGCGCTTTAATCTCTTGGAGGCTTACGATATGACCACCGAGGCAGCCTTTGCAAAAACCATGTGGGCGCTTGCCAACAGCGAGCACGATGCGGATTTCCGCACCTTGTTTGGCACGGCAGTCGGCGCGGACTCGGTCAACTGAAAGGAGTATGAGTATGTACACAAAGCAGCTTTTAACTTTTATAGAGAATAGCCCCACGGCATACGGCGCGGTGGATGCGTCCGCTGCAATGCTCAGAGAGCAGGGATATACCTATCTTGGCGCACAGGATGCGTGGTCTTTAGAGCCCGGCAAGGGCTATTATACGGTGCAGAACGGCACCTCGATCATTGCTTTCCGTATGCCCAAGGGCAAGATTGACGGCATGATGATCGCGGCAAGCCATAGTGATTCGCCCACCTTTAAGCTCAAGGCATGCTGTGAGGCGGATGCGTTTGGCACGTACGTCAAGCTCAACACCGAGCGTTACGGCGGCATGATCTTGTCCTCTTGGCTGGATAAGCCCCTGTCCTTGGCGGGCAGATTGGTGGTCAAGGAGGGCGACTGTATCAAGTCGGTCAGCGTGAAGGTGGACCGTGACCTTGTGCTGATCCCCAACGTGGCAATTCACCAGAACCGCAAGCATAACGACGGATTTGTATTCAACGCGCAGACCGATATGATGCCGCTTTACGGCATGGCAGACGCCAAGGGCACGCTGATTTCTCAGGTGGCAGAGGCGGCAGGCGTGAATGCCGATGACGTGATCGGCTCGGATCTGTATCTGTATAACCGTACCCCCGCAACCGTATGGGGCGCGGACAATGCATTCTTCTCCGCACCGCGCATTGATAATTTGATGTGCGCATACGGCACGCTGCAGGGTCTTTTGCAGGCAAGTCCTGCAGAGAATACGCTGCAGGTATGGGCTTGCTTTGATAACGAGGAAACGGGTAGCCATACAAAGCAGGGCGCAGGCGCACTTTGGATGCGTGATACCCTGGAGCGCGTTTGCGAGAGCACGGGCGCAGATCTGCGCCGCGTACTGCCCGCATCCATGCTGCTCAGCGCGGATAACGCACACGCAAAGCACCCCAACCACCCCGAGCTTTCGGACGCACAGAACGCACCGCGCATGGGCGGCGGCGTAGTCATTAAAGCAAACGCTTCGCAGAGCTACGCGACCGACGGCGTTTCCTGCGCAATCTTTAGCGAGATCTGCAAGAAGGCAGGCGTGCCCACGCAGTTCTTTGCAAATCGCTCTGACGCACCCGGCGGCTCCACACTTGGCAGCATTGCAGATACGCTGCTGCCCATGAACACCGTGGATATCGGCATGGCACAGCTGGCAATGCACTCTTCCTATGAAACCGCTGCTTGCGCAGATAACGCGCATATCGTAAACGCCTCTCGCGCGTTCTTCGAAACCGCAATCAAGCCCGACGGACAGGGAAGCTACAGAATTTAATCAAAAAAGACGGCAGGGAACTGCCGTCTTTTTATAACCCTGACGCCCCCACGATCAAAAGTTTTCGCCCGCCTTTTTCAAAAGGCGGCGCAGGTCAAGGGCGCGTAGCCCTTGTCGCTCGTCGCAACGAGCGAAACTCTCCCATCGCCGTTTTTTTGGTTCTTTTTTGCGGCTACTCCGTCAAAAAAGAACGGAGCGAATTTCCTCACACAATATCTCGAGGGGCGGGCGATCAATGATCGCCCCTACGTGACATTGGGAATTGACAAACCCACCCGATTCTGTTATAATAAAAGCAAGAAACGTGCTTTGGAGGTACATCATGCAGGAATATAAAATTTTGACCTATTCGGAAATGCCGACCGATTGGACGGGCGTGCCCCGCGCCATGATCGATCAATACGCTTGGAGCGAGGCGTATATGCCCGCGACCTATGCACAGCTGGTCAAGATTGAGGGCTATGGCTTTGCCTTGCGCATGGTCTGCCACGAGCAAAATCCGCGCGCGGTGTATACCGAGTACAATCAGCCCATCTATACCGATTCCTGCCTGGAATTTTTCGCTGCCTGGGATCATACGCAGCAAAAATACCTCAACATGGAAATGAATGCAAACGGTGCGCTGCTCTCTTGCGTGGGCAAGGACAGATACGAGCGCACCCCCACCTTGGACGTGTGCGGCGAGCTGCCGACGGTAGAGGGATTTGTTACGGATACCGAGTGGGGCATTGTTGCGCGCATTCCGTTCTCGGTGATTAAGGGCGTTTACGGACTTGACGCCGATACCTTTGCGCCCGGCTATACCTTTATGGGCAACTTTTATAAGTGCGGCGACGAGACCGCCGTGCCGCATTACGGCTCTTGGAGCAGAGTGGGCACAGAAAAGCCCGACTTCCACCGCCCTGAATACTTTGGAAAGCTGGTGATCGCATGAAGGTCTTAGCATGTGATTACGACGGCACGCTCAACGTGGGCGGAAAGGTCAGTAAGGAAAATTTAGAGGCAATCGACGCATGGCGCGCCGCAGGCAATTTGTTTGGCATGGTCAGCGGCAGATATCTGCGCTATTTGCGTGAGTTTATGGAAAAGGATGGCGTGCATTACGATTTTTTGGTCGGCAATAACGGCTCGGTCATTTCGGATGAGAACGGCAAGGCAAGCGAGTGCATCGGCATTTCGGTGCATACGGTCGAGCAGCTGCTTTGTAAGATCAGAGAGACCAACCCCAACCATATTTCGGTCTCCTTTGACGAGGAGAGTGTGCTTGTGACACCCGAAAGCCAAGTTTACGTGCAGGACGGCGCGCTGGTCATTGACGAAAAGCGCATTGACCTTGTCACGCAGCTGCATGCAAACTTTTTGGAGGATGGCAAAGCCGTGCGCCTGCGCGATGCGTGCATCGGTGCGTTTGGCAATGAGGTGCAGTGCATCATGCCGGGCATACTGGGCATTGATTTTATCAGCGTGCACGCAGGCAAGGCAGTGGGATTGCGCCGCTTAATGGAGTTGCGCGATATCCGCCCCGAGATCATTCTGACCGTGGGAGACGGCGAAAACGACCTTGCCATGCTCCAAGCCCCCGATTTTTGCGGCTACGCTATGCAAAGCTCCATGCCCGTGGTGCTGGAGCGTGTCAGCCGCAGAACCGAGAGCGTTGCGGCGTTGATTCGGGAATATTTATAAAGATCAGAGCAGAGGACAGCACAGTGAAAATTTTGGCAAGTGATTACGATGGCACGCTCAACGTCATGGGCGTGGTCAGCAAGGAAAATATAGAGGCGATCCACGCATGGCGCGCCGCGGGCAACCTGTTTGGGCTGGTCAGCGGCAGAAACTTAGGGTCGATCAAAAAGTTTTTGGATAAGGATAACGTGCCCTATGACTTTATGGTAGGGTGCAACGGCGCGGTGATCACGGATGCAAGCGGACAAGCCGTTGGGCATAACTGCATTCCCACACGCGTGGCAAAGGCGCTGTTTGCCGAGATCCACCGTTATGAAGCGCATTACGTGTCAGCTTCGTACGATTGGGGCAGCATTCACGTGGAGGCGAGCACCGATCTGCGCGCGGACGATACCTGGCTGCTGATCGAGAATGAGCGCTTGGATCGCGTGCTGGAGGTGTCGGGCACGTTTACCTGTCCCGAGCACGCGCAAGCGGTCAAGAATGCTTGCGAAGAATTGTTCCCGGGGCAGATCACAGGGCTGATGCCCACCGTACAAAGCATCGATTTCGTGTACGTGGGCACGGATAAGGCTAGCGGCATTCGTAAGCTGGCAGAGAATCGCGGACTTGCTCCCGAGGTGATTTTGACCGTGGGTGACGGTGATAACGACCTTGCCATGTTGACCGCCCCCGATTTTTGTGGACATGCCATGCAAAGCGCCATGCCCGCAGTGCTGGATCGTGTCAACCACACCACAAAAAGCGTTGCGAGCTTAATTGAGGAGTATTTATAATAAAAACGGACAGAGATTTCTCTGTCCGTTTTTTGTTTTCTTAATCAAAATATCCCAGCTTGTAAAGCAGCTCTGCGCAAAGCAGTGCGCCGCCTGCTGCGCCGCGCAGGGTGTTGTGTGCAAGGGCTACGAACTTGTAGTCGTAGATGGTGTCCTCGCGCAGTCTGCCAACCGTCACGCCCATGCCGCCGTAAATGTCACGGTCAAGCTTGGTCTGGGGGCGGTTATCCTCTTCCATGTAGGTAATGAACTGCTCGGGTGCGCTGGGCAGACCAAGCTCCTGGGGCTTGCCCGAAAAGCTCTTCCAACGCTCCAGAATCTGCTCCTTGGTGGGCTTGTTCTCAAACTTGACAAACACAGCCGCCATATGTCCGTCGGTCACGGGCACGCGAATGCAGTGCGGGGTGATGGCAGGGCCGTCAGGTTTAACGATCTGTCCGTTCTCCACCTTACCCCAAATGCGCAGGGGCTCCTGCTCGGATTTTTCTTCCTCGCCACCGATGAAGGGAATGATGTTGTCAATCATTTCGGGCCACTCGGCAAAGGTCTTGCCCGCGCCGGAGATTGCCTGATAGGTGGTGACCACCATTTCCTTGATGCCGAAGTCCTTAACAGCGGTCAGCGCGGGAACGTAGCCCTGAATCGAGCAGTTGGGCTTGACCGCGATAAAGCCGCGCTTGGTGCCAAGACGCTTCTTCTGCGCCTCGATAACCTCGTAGTGGTCTGCATTGACCTCCGGAATGACCATGGGCACGTCGGGCGTCCAACGGTGCGCGCTGTTGTTGGAGACCACGGGGATCTCTGCCTTGGCGTATGCCTCCTCCAGCGCCTTGATCTCGTCCTTTTTCATGTTGACCGCGCAGAACACAAAGGAAACCAGCTCCTTGACAGCAGCGATATCCTCGGAGCTGATGACGGTCATATTCTTATATTTCTCGGGCAGGGGCGTGGTCATCTTCCATCTGCCGCCCAAAGCCTCTTCATACGTTTTGCCCGCGTTACGGGGAGATGCAACCAGAGCGGTTACTTCAAAATAGGGGTGATTTTCCAAGAGGGTCAGAAAACGCTGACCAACCATACCTGTAGCGCCAATGACGCCGACTTTACATTTTTCCATGGTAGCCTCCATGCCGCCCTCGGCGGCTCAAATAGTTTTGAAAGCTCAACTTAAAATGGATCAGAAGCCATTTAAAGTTGAGGTTTAAGCGTGAATAGTAGACTGATCATATGGGGAGAGTGAACTTTCACGCTAATGCTCCTTGTGAGAAGGGTTATAAAAAGATACTAATATCATATCACATATGCGCGATATGTGCAACTGTTTTTTGGGATTTTTTTGCGAAAAAGATGGAACTTAGTTGCTTTTTTGCTCCACGATCTTGGAGTAGACCTCGTTTTTGTGCACGCCTCTGTCCTTTGCCGCTGCTTTGATGGCGTCCTTTTGGCTCATGCCCGTGCTTACGTAGTACGCCACGTGCTCGGGAATGCTCATATCCTGCCAGAATGCGGCCTGGCTTGCGCTCTGTGTCGCGCCCTCAATGACCAGCACGTACTCGCCGCGCGGCTCTTTTTGCGCGTAGATCTCAATCGCGCCGTCCAGCGTGGTGCGCTCCACCTGCTCGTTGAGCTTGGTCAGCTCGCGGCAAAGGGCAATGCGGCGCTCGCCGCCAAAGGCATCGGCAAGGTCCTGCAGGGTAGTGCGCAGCTTGTGCGGTGCTTCGTGCAGGATCATGGTGCGCTTTTCGTTTTTCAGGTCAGCAAGGTGCTCGCGGCGCTCTGCCTTGTTGGTGGAAAGAAAGCCCTCAAAGGTAAAGCGACCCGTGGGCAGGGCAGAGAGGGTCAGAGCCGTGATGGCGGCGCAGCAGCCGGGAATGCTGGTGACCGTCACTCCGTGCTCGGCGCACAGTACTACCAGATCGGCACCCGGGTCGGAAACGGCAGGCGTGCCCGCGTCGGTCACAAGCGCGCAGGATTCGCCCGCTTGCAGCCGCTCGATGATCTGCTCGCCTCTCTCGCGCTTGTTGTGCTCGAAATACGAGACCATAGGCTTGGAGATGCCCAGCACCGATAGCAGCTTTTGGCTGTTGCGCGTGTCCTCGGCAGCAATGAAATCCACCTCGGAGAGCACCTTGATGGCACGCTCGGAAAGGTCGGCAAGGTTACCGATGGGGGTGGCAACAAGATATAACGTACCGCCTACAATGGCGTTTTTTTCTTGGGGGAAGTCGTGATTTTTGATGGAACTCATGACAAATTCCTTTCATAGAATGAAAATAGTACTTTGTAAGGGGGCTTTTATGGCAATTAAGATATACGTGGATCAGGGACATAATCCGGTCAACCCCAACGCGGGAGCGGAGGGGAATGGGCTGCGTGAGCAGGATATTACCTACCGTGTGGGGCAGGAGCTGGCAACGCTTTTGCGTGCCGATCCCGATTTCGAGGTGCGGCTTTCGCGCCCGACGGCGGATACGCAGCTTGGCACTTCGCTGGGTTCCAGCCTGCAGGCGCGCGTGGGAGAGGCAAACGCCTGGGGCGCGGATTACTTTATCAGCCTGCATAACAACGCGTCCGAGATCACCTCGGCGTCGGGCACAGAGGCGTACGTGTATTCACGCGCGGGGGAGGCGTATCCCTTGGCAGAGGATATCGTGCAATCGGTGACCGATATCACGGGGCTGCCCAATCGCGGCACGCTTGTGCGCTCGGGGCTTTACGTGCTGCGCAAGACCGCCATGCCTGCGGTGCTGGTTGAGCTTGGATTTATCACCAATCCGGGCGACGCCGCGCTGCTTAGCCAAAATCCGCAGCTGTTCGCGCAAGGGGTGTATCAGGGGATCAAGAATTATACTGGGGTGTAGTGCGCAGTTATAGCTACGACCATAAGCAAAGGGCGACCGTAAAAAGCCTCCCCGCTGCGGGAGGGGGACCGCAGCGGCGCCGACCTAAGAAGGCGCCGCGATTGCGGTGGTGGGGATTCCCGTTTCACCGCTCCCTTGCATCGTGTGTTTTTCGCTGCGTAAGGACGGCATTCACTGTCCGGTTGGCGTAGGGGGAGGTTGTCCGTTGTGGGATTTGAGCATCCGTATGGGAACCCCTACCACCGCCCGTTCGCAGGCTCACTCCGCGGTCCCCCTCCCCAGCGGGGAGGCTTTGGGCGCGTCCTGCTTATAAGGCTTTTTAAGACAACATTCTCAGCAGCTCGGCTTCGTCAATGACGGTCACGCCAAGGCTTTGCGCCTTGGTCAGCTTGCTGCCCGCAGCCTCGCCTGCGACCACGTAAGAGGTCTTTTTGGATACCGACGAGGAGGTCTTGCCGCCTGCTGCCACGATCAGCTTTTCAGCCTCGCTGCGTCCCATGGTGGGCAGCGTGCCGGTCAGCACGAAGGTCAGCCCAGCCAGCTTGTCGCCCACAGGAGCGGCGGTGGAGGCGGTCAACACGCCCGCAGCCTCAAGGCGCGCGCAAAGTGCGCGGCTTTCGGGACGGGAGAAGTATTCAACAACGCAATCTGCGGTGATCTTACCAAAGTCGTCAAGCTCCAAAAGCTGCTCGACCGTGGCGTCCATGCATGCCGCAAGCGTACCGAAGCGGCGCGCAAGCGCGGTAGCGGCTACCTGACCGATATTGCGAATGCCAAGCGCAAAGATCAATCGCTCAAGTCCTGCGGATTTGGATTTTTCAATCGCGGCAATTAAGTTAGCAGAGGATTTTTCGCCCATGCGCTCAAGAGCGCTGATCTGCTCGGCGCGCAGCGCGTAAAGGTCAGCCGTGTCGTGGATCAGGTCTGCTTCAATCAGCGCGTCCACGATCTGCGGGCCAAGCCCGTCAATGTCCATGGCGTCCTTGGAGGCAAAATGCTCAATGCCGCG
>JAZRDG010000009.1:0-30077 GCA_045660125.1 Eubacteriales bacterium
CGACCGCTATCGCGGTCACCCCCTCGCGCCCCCCGAGGGGGATTTTTAGTACGGCAAGTTGGTTTCAAGAAGGGAAGGAGTCCTACTTCTTCGCATATGTCCTCGCTCTACCTGAGGGGTATATTATGTGTAACTACCAATAATATACTTGGCAAATTGTGTGTGTAGCAAACTCTATTTGAGTAAACGATACTCAATCGTTTGCTCTGCGCTAACCCCTGTCCGTCCCCGCAGGGGGGATTTCAACCCAGAGTTGAATAAACTCAGCATCTGTTTTATTGAATAAGAGCAAAAAGTGTGCTATAATGACTTCATAAACTAACAAGGAGAAGGTGCGAATACATGGAACAGATTAATCTTATTTTAGCACAGAATTTAAAAAAATGTCGCAAGCAGAACGGCTTGACGCAAGAGGAGTTTGCGCAGAGGCTGGGTGTAACGTTTCAAGCGGTTTCCAAATGGGAGAACGGAAAAACCTCACCCGATATTTTACTTTTGCCTACTATAGCAGATGTTTTCGCATGCTCCATAGACGAGTTGTTTTCATATCTGCCGAAAGCAAGGAGGGAAAAGCTGAACGTGTTGCCCGGAGATGAAGTGCCGGACGAGATGAAGGAATATTTGCGTCAGCAAATTACATGGCAGCTTGACCACCAAGGCAGCACGAATGCTTTTTTGGAGATCATGGCAGAAAATCTTTCGGGAAATTTTGAGTTGACCGATGAAAATATTGAAAGGCTGCTGGATGCTTATCGCGAAATGTATCGCGGGATGCGATACAAAGCGAAAACATAAACATGAAGAACCCTACCGGACTTGCGGCTCAATAATACTTATTTGTAGCGTCAGCTCCAAAATATTGTCACATGGTTTAAGGGAAACGGTTGATACGTTAGTTGTAGGATTGACATGATACACTCTTATGTGATATAATAAACCCGGAAAGAGGTGATTTCATGTATAGATCAAAAATGATGATAGTAATGCGTCGGGATCTAAAGATGCGTAAAGGAAAAATTGCGGCGCAAGCGGGGCACGCTTGTATTGATGCTATCTTGATGGCATTGAATAAAGAAGGTCGTATGAACGATTTTGAGATTGCTTCTGGCGAAATAGTTCTGAATAACTCAGATAAACCAAGAACGTCTTTATCCGATTGGTTTATGTATGGTTGCGCAAAAGTTTGCGTATATGTAGACTCCGAAGAAGCTTTATTAGATATAGCGCAAAAAGCAAAAGAAAAAGGAATTATTGCATCTGTAATCACAGATGCGGGAATGACGGAATTTCATGGTGTTCCAACGATAACTTGTCTTGCACTGGAGCCATTGCCTGCTGATATTGCAGATGAATTGACGGGTAAATTACCGTTATATTGAGAAAAGGTTGAAAATTGTTGTGTGAACACACCCAAAGCAGGGCAATCGCCCTGCTTTTTCGTTGGTTCCACTGACGGACTTGAGGCGTAGTCACGCCTCTGCGCATCACGCATAGCTTGATTTAACTGTTCCTATAAATATAGTGTTGAATTTTTATATAATACATGAATACGTGTAAGATTTCTCATTTTCGTACGAATATAATAATGAATCGATTCAAAGAGAGGTGATAGCATGGAAGACTCGAAATTGCTGCAATTACTTCAAAAAGATCCTAACGCGGGTATGGAACGCTTGATGGGTCAGTATACAGGTTTGATCTACACTGTCGTCAGAGAGAAGCTATCCGCATGTGGTTGTGTTTCTTCGGACATTGAAGACTGCGTGGCGGACGTTTTCAGCGAATTTTATGTTGGACTTGAGCGCTACGATCCTAACCTTTCAAGCATCAAATCCTATTTGTGTGTGATGGCACGCAATCACGCAAATGATATTTTGAGAAAGAGAGCAAGGCAACATCAGCATTTTTCGCAGGATGATGCGCAAGCTATGATACAGATTCCGGATGAGTTTTGCATGGAAAGCGATCTTACGGAGCGTGAATTGCGCAAAGAGGTGCTGGATGCTATCAAGAATTTAGGCGAACCGGACGCCGGAATTCTGATTAGCAAGTATTATTTTGGTCTTTCTTCAAAGGAAATTGCGCGATCTTTACATTTGAGCGCAGGAAACGTGGACACACGTGCGCACAGAGCCTTAAACAAATTAAAAAAACTGTTTGGAGGTAGAGAAATATGAAAAAGAATTTACAACAAATTATCGATAACATAACGCCCGAAGAACTGGATAACCTTGGTGTTGAATTGAATGCGCAAAGAATCGCGGGCAAAAAAATGCGACGCATCAAAAATAAAACACGCGCAAAAATCGGGCTTGAGGGAACTGTGGTTTCTCAAAAGAGGCACGCATGGATTGCATACGTTGCAGCCGCTGCAAGTTTTTGCTTGGTCGTAGGTTCGATATGTGGTGTGGGATTTTTTGGTGGTGAGCGTCCGATGCCCGAGCAACCCGGGGGATCTGAGCAAACAGAGTCGTCCGGAAAGGAGTTACCCAAGGCTGCGTCCATTCAGGATCTTTTGGCGCGCGGAGATTATGCAGGGATCATTTGGGGTGCAGGCACGACCGAGGACAACGTGCCGACACCGGATGATCCGCAAGGTGGAAATGGGGACGCACAGCCCTTGGAACACGTGATGTGGAATGGCATCGCGCTTTCCGATGAGCTGTATCGCGCGCTCACAACTGCGGATCCCGACTCGATCATAGCCGTTACCGCGGAGAATCTTGTTCCAAACACAGAGGCATTGGAGGATTTCGTTTACAACGGCAAGACCTATGCAGAGTATTTTGAGCCTTGGGCGGCAGCGAATGACGAGGTGAACAATATCCAGAAGTTTCGCAAGTTTGCTACCCACTATGCAAAATGGGATCAAGGTGAAGATGCATTCTGGGAAAAGTTGCACGAGGACATAGAGAACAGCGAGCAGCTTGTCGCACAGTATTTTGACGGTGAGCGTTTTCTGATCGAACAGATTCGGGAGGAAAACGATGCATTGCAAGCTATCAGCGATCAGTACGAGGATGCGTGGGATGAGTGCTGCAACGCTTATTTTGCACAGCAGACCCCCATTGAGCTTTTGTTTTTGGTAGAGAACGGATATTACGTAGTAGAAAATTGCGGCAGATATGTGGTCTTTATCAAAGTGCAGGATATGCCGACGTTTGCAAAGGACGTGATTGCCGGATACGGCGAAGAGACTATTGCGCAGGCGCGCTTCAGATTTGCAACCCCCGAAGAGCTTGGCGTGGAAGGCGTTGAACCCGTTCCGGGCGGTGTTGCAGAGCCTGTGCCGGAGGGTATCCCTGCGATAAATCCCGAGGCGTAAACGATATTTTTCCCCTTTTAACCCGAGGTAATCGCCTCGGGTTCTTCTTTTTGCCCCCTCCTCCTGGCCTTGAGGCGTAGTCACGCCTCTGCGCATCACGCAAATGCGAGATGCTACCGGGCAATTTGAAAACAACTTGCAGTTGAAAAATATCCAATTAACGAGATGTGGACTGTTTCTTATATGCGTGATATAATATACCTACAGGAACGGTACCGCCTGAATATTAAAAAAGGAAAATAGTATTATGTCGTTTGGTCAAATTATAAAAAAACTACGCAGAAATGCGGATATGACACAGGAGCAGCTTGCAGAAATGCTTTCAATTTCACCGCAAGCAGTCAGCCGCTGGGAAACTGATGCAGCGATGCCTGATATCTCTTTATTGCGCCCGATTTCCAATATTTTTGGTGTCACAGCAGATGAGTTGTTAGAAATTGATGTATCACGTATTAACGTTGCAGTGGAATCACATAAAAAAACTATTGCTGAAGCATATGTTTGTCATGCTTATGCGGAAATGCTTGAGTTAGCGAGAGCTGCGTGTAAGGAGATACCCAATAATTTAGATCTTGTTGGGCAATTGGCTTTTGCGCTTACAAGTGGAAGTAATGCGGATAATCATAATAATATAGATGAAGCTATTTCTCTATATAAATTGATTCTTGAAAAATCCGTCGATAATCTTCTTCGTTTTAGAGCAACGGCAGCATTGTGTCGTTTGTATGCGGGAAAGAAGAATGATAAAGAGCAAGCCTTGTTTTTTGCGAAGCAACTGCCCAAGAGTCACATTCATACTTCATCTTATCTCATGATGCAGTACGATTTGATACCCGATCAGGAAAAGAACGAAACATATCGTCTTTGGATCGAACAGTATGCAAGAGCCTTGACGAATACGATGTATCAATTGGCTGATCCGAACATGAAAAACAGTGCAAATGAGCTTGGAGTACAAGAGCGAATTGCTCTGCTGGAGCAGTTGCTTTCTATTTTCAGAGTAATCTACGGTGAAAAGCTCTTGTCGGTGAACCGGGAATTCTATGAGATCAACCGCGTGATGGGATGCATGTATATTCTGGAGAAGAAGTACGACCTTGCGCTGGGCAAGCTGGAGCAAGCAGCAGCGTATGCTATTGCTTTTGATACGTACGAGGACAATGATTGTTATGAATCGCTTGCCATGCGTGGGGTATCGACCGATCCGCACAATTTGTGGGATGGAAAGGCTGTAGAAGATATGTTAAGCAGACTTAAAACACAAGATAGATTCAACTGCTTGAGAGAAAACGCTCGTTTTGAGAATATTATTATTAAACTGCAAAATGAAATGTGAGCCATATGGAACCCCGAGGCAATCGCCTCGGGTTCTCTTTTTCATCCATTTGCAACGTCCGTGATTATCTCCCTGCGCAATTGACACCCCGTGAAAATTGTGATATAATACCATCAAGAAAGGCGGTGGTGGCTTTGCAATACGTCATTTTTGATTTCGGGCAGGTGCTTGTGCGCTTTGAGCCGGCGTATATGGTTGGAAAATACGTGGATGATGCCGCAGAGGCTGCCATGCTTGCGCAGGTGGCGTTTGACCGCAAATACTGGGATAGATTGGATGCGGGGACGGTCACGGATGCCGAGGTCGTGGAGGATATCAAGGCGCGCGTGCCGGCGCATTTGGGCGGCGCGGTGGAGCAGATCTACTACAACTGGATCTACAATATCCCCGAGATCGAGGGCATGCGCGAGCTGATTTTGCATCTGAAAACCGCCTACGGCGTGCCCGTTTACCTGCTTTCCAACATTTCAACCTACTTTGCCGCGCACGCGCACGAGATCCCCATCCTTTCCTTGGTGGACGGCTGCGTTTTCTCGGCGGTTTGCGGCTTGACCAAGCCGGATGCTGCAATCTTTGCGCATATTTGCGAGAAATTTGCGCTTGATCCAAAAGAGGCTTTGTTTGTGGACGACAAAGCGGACAACGTGCGTGCTGCCGAGGCGCTTGGCATGCAGGGCTACGTGTTTGACGGCGATGCGGACAAGCTGCGCGTATATCTTGATCACATTTTTGCTTTACAATCATAAATTTTAAGGAGGCTGCCATGTACACCAAACACCAATGGGAAAGCGACCAATACTTCAATTTCAGATACGTCACGTATTTGCCCAAGGATTACGATGCAAACAAAAAATATCCGCTCGTATTCTTTTTGCACGGTGCGGGTGAGCGAGGAGAGGATCTTGACGTCGCGAGCCGTCACGGTTACATGAAGTACGTTCGCGAGTGCGGCGCGGAGTATCCGTTTATCTTCGTGGCACCGCAATGCCCCGATAACAAGTACTGGGGCTGCTATACCGAATCCTTGTTAGCGTTTCTTGACTATATTTGCGAAACTCTGCCCGTCGATCAGGATCGCGTGTATCTGACAGGCCTTTCCATGGGCGGCACGGGCACTTGGATGCTGGCAATGGCTGCACCCGAAAGATTTGCCGCCATCGCGCCCATTTGCGGCAGCGGCATCTATTGGCTCGGCTGCGTGCTCAAGGACGTGCCGGTGCTGGCGTACCACGGCGACTGCGACGAGATCGTGCCTGTCATGGACAGCGTACAGATGGTCAGATCGGTCAACAGACACGGCGGACAGGCGCAGGTCAAGATTTTGCACGGCGTGGATCACGACGCATGGAACGTTGCTTACGCGGGCGACGAGCTGTACACGTGGCTGTTCTCGCATAAGCGCAACAAGGGCTAAAAGGGGAGTTTGGCATGCCGTAATACACGCTTTACGGTGACGGAATTCACGATGACACGGCGGCGATCCAGGAGCTGATCGACTCGGGGCTTTGCGAGGTGGCATTGCCTGCGCCCAAGGTTTGCTATCTGATCTCTGCGCCCTTGGTCATTCCGTCCAATTTCAAGCTCAAGCTGCCGCGATACGCGCATATCAAGTTAGCGGACGGCTCCAATTGCTTTATGCTGCAAAACAAGGTGGTAGACAAGCCCGAGACCAGATTGCGCCAAGGTGGTCAACCTTGGCAAGATACACGCGCTTCGGGCACAGGGCCTTGAGGAGTGCGAAATTATCAACCGCGGAACGATCGAGCACTTGATCTGCCAATAAAGTCAATAAAACACCTCTTACGGACTTGCGCCGTGGGAGGTGTTTTTGCGCTCCCGAAATCAACCGTTGGTTGTATCGTCATATCGGATTTTTCTCTTGCATTTGAAAATCCTATATGCTATAATGAAAACAGAAGCATGAGAAGGAGGCGCCTATGTCCGCAAATCAGTTGAATACGAATACGATAGGGGAGTATATCCGTCTGTACCGCAAGCAAAAGGGAATGACGCAGGAGGCTTTGGCGCAGGTACTGAACGTATCCGCGCAAGCCGTTTCCAAATGGGAAACGGGGCTGAGCATGCCGGATATCGGGCTTTTGCTGCCGCTGTCCAAGGCGTTGGGCGTTGGCGTCAACGAACTGCTGGGAGGCAACCGCAGGCAGGAGCTGGAGAAAAAGTTTCAAAACAATCTGGGCTTTGGCGAGGAGCATACTCTGCTTGTGTCCCTGGAAGCACTGGAGGAGTATCCCGATGACGAGACTTTCCTGTATCGCCGCGCCTGCGATGAGCTGTTCCTCGGTGAGCGCGACGTTGCACAGCGCCCGGGTAGTTTCTATTATTTGGACGGTGCGGTGCGGCATTTTGAACAGCTGCACAATCAGTATCCTGAAAATGAAACCTACACCACCATGCTGATACGTGGGTATCGCGCCCGTGGACAGATAGACGAGGCGGAAAAGCTGGTCAGAACCTTAAAGGATCCCGCCAACAAGGCAGCGGCGTTGCTGGGCGAGGACAAACGCCGCCATCAGCAAAGGGGAATCCGTGAGCAGACGCATAAGCTGTGCGCGTCGCTTTTGCAATATAATACTGCCGAGTCCCTGCAGGCGTACCACGTCATTACGCAAACGCTGCTTGGCGAGGATCTTACGTATCTTGAAAGTCATTGGAGTTCGTACGCGCAGCAAGCTGAACTGTGCCGCGAGGCAGGGGACACCGAGGGCTTTGTGACCGCGCTGACCACGGCTTACGAGCTTGCCAAGCAATACGATTCGCTCAAGCGCGGCACGACGCCCTGCAAGGCTCCCCTGTTTGATCTTTTGCAAAATGAAGTTACGTACAAAAATGCATTGTACCTCTTTTTGAGCAGCGGTTTGTTGCAGGACAGTGCTGTTGATGATCTCAAAAAACGCATCGTGGATGAGCAGGTGACATACCATCCGCTCTTGCGGCATGAATGGATGGCGTACTATAAGTTTTGCAGAGAGTACGCGTGCGGACCTAACTGGAGCAATTACAGCACGCAGTACGACTTTGAGATCGATTACATGAACGTGATGAAAAATTTCCGTTTCCGCGGCTATTTTGATGCGCAGATGCACGAATATGACCGCGCCCTTGTGGAGCGCTTGGTCGAAGGGGGCACCATGACGGGCTACTGCGCATATTACGGAAACGACATTCTTGCGTATATCAACTGCAAGGACAAGGAAAAGTATTTCGCGCTCGGCATATCCGAACAGGAGCGCGCCATTCCCACTGCCCCCGAGGGTAGCAAGATCCTTGCCATTGTGGATATGCTGATCGCCCCCGCGTTTGTAACAAGCGGCATTGGGGAAAAGCTTTTGGACTATGCGCTGCAGCAGGCAAAGAAAAAGGGATACACGCACGCAGAGGTGTACGTGATCGAGGTGACCGAAGGGCTGAAATACCCCGATCAAGCGGGTATTGAGGCGGTTATGGAAATGTATCGGCAAGCAGGCTTCCAAATGATCCGTAACTTGTCGGATCACGCACGTCGCGGTATGCGGCACTATATCATGCAAAAATACCTTGACGATCCGGAATTTGAGGCAAGGGCAACCCGCTTTACCTTTGGTGATTACGCCATTGACGTGGACGTGCAAAAGACGCGCGAGATATATAAGGATTTGAAGCCCGTGTCCACGCGATGCAAGTGCGATTATTGCGCAAATTACGAGAAAGTCGTAGATAGGCTGCCCACGCAGGTGCGTGAGTTCTTTGATAGCTTGGGTGTAGACCTTACCAAGATCACCGAAAGCGTTGCGTACAACCGCAACCGCGACACAAGCGTGCATTACGGCGGATGGCTGCACGTTTGCGGCAAGGTGGTCAAGGGCAAGGAGGATTGCGAGCATACGATCACTCTGCGACCCGGGGAGGCGTATGGGGTAACCGAGGATTTCAAGGTGTGGTTTAGTGAGGAGTGCCTGATGACCGAAAAGGAGTTTGACGCGCCCGTCATGCAGATCGACTTTGAAACCGACCTGCCGTGGGTACTGGACAAAAAAATTTTGCAAGAGATCCCGTTGGGAGGCAAGGCATGAAAAGAGCTGTTAGCGAGTGCAGCAGGATGCAAAGCCCCGTGTCATACTTGACGCTGATCACTTCAGCCGCCCATCTTGACTTTCCCATATCTTTATGTTAAAATAAACGTAACGCCCATAGGGAAAGACAGGAGGTTATCCATGAAATACTGTGAGAATTGCAGAGCGCTTTGCGAGGCTGATTGCTGTTCGATATGTGAAAATACAGAGCTGCGAGAAGTGCGTTCCGATGATTATTGCATGTTGACCGAGTGCGCGGAGGATTTTGGTGGGCTGCTCAAATATACCTTGGCTGATATGGATATTCCGTGCGCGTTGATGCCCTTCGGGAACGGCGCGAGAAGCGCATTTGGGCTGAATTTGGGCAATTTCAGGGTCTTTGTGCCGTATGAACGTTACGAGGAGGCGCGGGACGTGCTTGACCAGCTTACCTATAATCCGACCGAGGATCTGAGAAAGGATCTGTTGGAAAACCAGGCGCGCTGGCACGTCAATGGCAAGTTTGCGCAAAAGAGAATGAGAAGAAAGCTGCGCCTGGCAGACGGTCAGGATCTCGTGGCTTGTGTCAAGCAGGCGGTGGAGAACGCAACCGAAATTTTGGATGACGGCGCGATCAGCTCCTGTGCCGAGGGCGGTCATTACATCGCGATCAAAATCAACGACAGAAAAGTTTGGTTCAACTCCGCAACGTACGAAATATTTATGTAATTGCATACAAAAGAAAAAGCCCGAGGCGATGGCCTCAGGCTTTTTTTGTGCTTGTTTATTCTGCAAAATACTTTTCGATCTCGGCAAACGTACCGCCGTAGCACATGATACAGCCGCCGTCCTTAAATCCGACAAAGTGGATGCCGACCTGACTGTCCTCGCCATTAAAATCAATCGCCACGCGCTCAAAAAGATCATAGATATAATATGTGTAGGACATGCCAAACTTCGGCTCTGTTGCCTGCGTGTAGGCATATATGCGATCCTGCTCGGGAGAAATGATCATATAGAATGGGCTAAAATCCTCTCCGTCCTCCTGCGCCAAAAAATCGACTTGATAAAAGGTATAGCCCTCTTCCTCCATCTCGGCTTTGACCGCTTCGATATCCACGCTTTTTATGTTTTTGCGCAGCTCCTGCGTGTTCTCGGTGGGCACCTCGAGTGCTGATACGGTACCAAGACCGAGTATTTCCATCAAATCAACGTGGGCGTTGTTCATCGTCATGACAAAGCAATTTGAGATGCGGAGATAGTTTCGGTACAACGAGTGGTCTGCGGGGAAAAGACCGCTGGGGAAATAGGTGCCTATGGCGTCCGCTACGTAAGTCTGCTCGGCTTGCTCTGCGGTTGCGAATTCATAGATAACGATCCCTTTTTTCTTTTCACCGTCTGTGATTTGGTAGATGTGCGTCGTTGCGCCGTCATACGATGCGTCTTGCTCGGTACTCGCCAGATGCCAGCCCGCCTCCTTTAAGGCAGCGCCCATGGTGGCGGCGTCCATACCTGCAACGTCCTCGTTGAAATAGCAGGGGTAGACGGTGACGGTCTCTTCTTTTTGGAAACTGCAGCCGACCAATGCCGAAAGAGTCAGTGCACAAAGCATGACGGCGCAAATGATTTTGCAAAGATGATGTTTTTTCACGGTTGTTTCCTCCTGTGCGAGTTTTTGTGCAAAAATGTGAAAATATTTTGTGGGGCAGCCGTAGGGGCGGATTCCATATCCGCCCGCGCTGTTATATGCAAAGGAGGCATATGGAATGCGTGTTGCCGCGGGAGCATATAGAATGCTCCCCTACGGTAATGCACGGTTTGCAATTTTCTCTTCACCTATATAGACGCATTTTTGATACGAAAAGTCCACGGTTTTTCAAAAAAAGTTGAAAAAATTTTTTGCTCAATCCGCCATAAAGAAATCGTACACGGTTTTATTGAAATCCTTTGCCTCCTCGTAGGCGGCGTGGCCGAGGTGCTCGTAAAGGTGCAGGGGACAGCCGATCGCCCGTGCAAGCTGCTCGGCGGCATCCGCGCCCACCACCTTATCCTGCGCACCGCCGATGACCAGCGAGGGGCAGGTGATCTTGTGCAGCTCGGCTGCCGTGTCGCAACTCAGGCAGGAGTTTGCAAGCGTGATAAAGCGGCGAGGGTCACGCGGCTTTTGCACCAGCGTCAGAAGCGGCAAAAAAGGCTTATAGCGCTTCATATAGGCAGGGGAGTACATTCTTTGCGCCATGTCCGCAACCAGCGCCTTGTAGTCGCCCTGCTCGGTCAGACGCACCCAAGTGGCAATGGCATCGGTCACAGTGTCGTTATTCTGGCAAAGCGTGACGGCAAGCACCAGCTTGCGCACAAGCTCGGGGCGCTCGATCGCTAAATACTGCGCGATCATGCCGCCCTGCGACACGCCAAGCACGCAGGCGTCCGAGAGCTGCAGCGCATCCATAGCGGCTGCCACGTCGGCAGCAAGGTCGCGCACCGTAATGCCATCCCAAACCTCGGGGCGGCGGTCAAACAGATACACGCGAAAGTCCTTGGCAAAGCAGCGGTAGGCAAATGCCAGCGAGTCGGTAGCACCGCCAATGCCGCCCGTGTTCAGCCCTTGGATCATGATAAGCGGGCGCGTGCCCTTGCCAAACACGATATATTGCAGCGTCGTGTCCTTGATGGCAACGCTTTTTTGTCCGGATCGGTAGATCATGGTGGCTCCTTGCTTTTTCATAATATAGTGATAGGGAACGTTTATTTGTAACGGATATGCGAAGGGTCATTTGTAGGGGAGGATATCATCCTCCCGCCAGTACAAAGGACCGGTATCGACACCCAAAAGGATAACCAATATCATTACCGGCGGGAGGATGATATCCTCCCCTACAAGTAATGTCTTAAGAATATCCGCAGGGGGGAGGGGGCATAATTTTTCCGATCAGCCCTGTATTTTACAAGAGCCGCGACGGGCGCGGCTCTCGTTTGTTTTAATGCTTCTTTTTCTTGCACACGGCGGCGCACGCGATCAGGGAAATGATCGCCACGGGCGCGGCAAAGACCGACTTGCATCCCTTCTTTTCGGGCTGCTCGGGAGTTTCCTCGTCCTGTACGGGATCAGTTTGCGCGTCGGTGTCGGTTTGCGGCAGCTCCTTGCTCGTATCAAGCGAGGTCACAAGGCGCGCATCGGGGGTGTATGCGATCTGCTCGGTGCCCGGCGTCAGCGCGGTATCCACCTTGCCGCCGTCGGCAACCTGCGTTTCGTACGCGATATACAAATTGGCAAACTCCATGGTCTGAAAACGCGTGGTCAGCGCGATCTGCGAGCCCTGAGAGTTCAGACGGGTGTTTTCCACCTCCAGCACCTGATTTCCGTCGGCATCGTAAAGCGTTGCCTTGCCGTAGTATTGCTGACCCGTGCCGTCTGTTTCGTATACGACACCGGGATTTTCCAGCTTGATCGTGCACATCAGCGCATCGTTCATGTAGATAGACACGGTCTGTCCGTCGTCCTTGACGCGCAGCTTGAACCAGCCGTCCGCGTCGGGCGTGAATTTGCCCGAGTAGGGGAAGGAGTGGGAAGCGGACGCTACGCCAAGTCCGTCGGGGGCGTAACGCTTGATGCGAATGGTGATGCGGTTTTCCTCGGGATAAATGCCGATACCCGAGCCTGCCGAGGAGGAAGAACCGTACGTTCCGCCGCCGTTCTCTCTGTACCAGTCCCACTCAAAGTAGTTGAATACCTGCTTGATGCCCGAGTTTGCGGGGTTGGTGGGCGTGTATGCGCCGGGCATTTCACCGCGCACGTAAATGGCGCTGTTGCCGTAGTCCACCATGTGCACGTCGGCTGCAAACTCGTAAGCGCCCTCCACGTCGTTCCAGGTGCGCAGGTCGCTGACCTCCTTCATGCGCAGGAAGTTGAACTTGCTGCCCTTGACCACCTGCACGGTGCTGCCGGACGTGCCTCCCGCATGCTCAAATTGC
Source organism: Eubacteriales bacterium (assembly GCA_045660125.1). Lineage (GTDB taxonomy): Bacteria > Bacillota > Clostridia > Oscillospirales > CAG-272 > SVQP01. The sequence goes on from JAZRDG010000009.1 coordinate 12,683, forward strand.
TCTGCAATGGGGGTGCTTGTCACAAATACGCCGGGCTTGACGTCCGAAAGATCGTAAAGCACGTCCACAATGGCGTCCTTGAGCGTGATGTTGACCTCGCCCTCGGGCTTTGCTACGTTGCTGCCGTTGGGGGAAGCGGTGGTAGCGTCATAAAGCAGCGTGGTCTTGGGGATTTCGCGGTCGGTGTAATTCTCGCACTTGTAAACAAAGCCGAAGCGGTTATCGGGAGCGGTGTCACCAAGGTCCATAAACGCCATGGGGTCACCGTTGTCCACCGAATTGTCCGCCCACTTGAAGGTCATGTTCTCGAGCTTGCCGTCCACGCCAAGCAGCGATTTGCTCAGCGAAACTGCCATGTACGCGCCCTCAAGGTAGTAGTACGCGCCGCCCACGATCTCAGTCTCGAAGGTATTGTCCTTGAACTTTTCCACCGTGACCACAAAGGAGTCGCGGTCGCGGTTCAGCACGTAATCGTAGCCCTCCCAGCCCGTGGTGATATCACCGTCCACGTTAAGGTAGAGGTTCATCCATGTCGCGTCGGTGTCAATGATGATGTCCGACGAGGTCTTGACCAAGAAGTAGAGGTTTTCGGAATCCTGCGAGATCTTGGCATAGTCAAAATCGTTTCTGCCGGTATTGTTGATATAGCGGAAGTGCGGATCGTAGGAAATGGTGTTGCGGTGCTCGATATCGTAGAGCGAATCCATGTAAGACAGGTCAATGCCGTCCCACGAGGAAAGGTCGTAAATGTCAATGGTGGTCTGATGGTCGGCTGTGGGAGTTGCGCCAATACCCTTGTAGCGGCGGATCTGATCAACCATCTGGTAGTAATAGTTGTCGCCGATGCCGTAGCCGTCCTGATTGCGCATAGGCTCACCGTCGCGCGAAAATTCGCAGTTGAATTGGTCAATGTATTGGAATTTCGCCGAGGTGCCTGCCATGTTTTCGCGGTTATCGCGATGGGCGCAGCCCGCGATCCATTCGTTCCAGCCCGTGATCATGAGCACAAAGGGCTGATCCTCTTGTACGTTCTCGCCCACAAGCGTTTGCATGGCGTTGAATTGAGAGGTAAAGCCCAAGCCAAGCCCCGCCTGCTCGATAGCATCAAAGCCCATTTTGTTGTTTTTGGGCTGACTACCGTTGACAAAGCTGCGGCCTTTGGTCATGGAGGGGTGGTGACCCATGGCGATCGAAAGCGATTCGATCCTGCCGTCGGCATCTCTGCCCCAGCCGCCGTTTTCCATTCTTGCCTTGCCCGTTTCGGGGTCAAAATGGTATTCCTGCAGCCAAGACCAGTAGTTGTCCTGATTGATCCAAGCCCAGCTGCCGCGCACCGTGAACTTTTGATCCACCTTTTGCTTGATCTCGCCCGAAAGACCGGAATAGTTGCCAAATATCAGCGGCTTGCCCTCCCAAAGGAAGAACAGCTCCTCGTATTTTGCCCAGTTATCGTCCGAGTAGACGGTGGTGAACAGCGTGGTCATGTTGGATTGGAAGGTTGCGGGGGTGTCGCCGTTGAAGAAAACGATCTGCGGCGTGTCAATGCCTTGCTTGCGCATGGTCAGCCAGGTGTCAAACAGCGCGGTATGACCCGAAATGAACACCTCGGCGTTGGAAACGTCAAGGAAAATGAAGTCCACGCCAGCCTGTTCAAGCATGTAAGCGTGCTTGCGGTAGACCCAGGTGTCGGTGTTGCGGTAGTAGCCGAAATAGGGCTCTGCCCAGTAAGCCTCGCCGCCCCGCTCTTCGATCCATGCCTTGGCATTCTTGTAGCCCATTTCAAGGTAGAGTTTGGTGTTGTCCTGCACCACCTGACCTGCGCCTACCCAGCAAAGGAAGTAGAAAAGACCCACGTAGCGGTTCTCGTTGGGCTGTCCTGCTTGCGCGTTGTCCGCGGTGGTGCGGTCAAGCGCGTCGGTTGCCGTCCAGGTCGAGTAATCGATCTTGCGCAGCGTGTCGGTTTCGGGAATGCTCCATTTCTGCTGCACGTTGGTAAAGCGCACGTTGTCCACGTAGCCGTCAATGTCGCAAAGCTCCAAGGTAAAGTAACCTGTCTGGTACAGCTTGCAATCGTTGGTTTCTGCCAGCACCTTGCCGTCCGCGTCCGCAAAGGCAAGATGACCCGAAACCGAGTATTGCACCATGGCGATCAGCTGCTCGCCTGCGTACAGGGCAATGGTGTCCAGCGCATCGTGCAGTGTAAAGGTGGTCGCCTTGGTCAGATCGACCGCAAGCGGCAGCGTAGCCTCCAGCCCGCATTCGGGCTCGAATATGCGCAAGCTGCCGGACGTGTCAAATGCAAACCAAATGCCGCGCTCCTTGTGGGAAACGGCGGTCTGCGAGTTACGCACGCCAAGGTAGGTCGTGCCGCCCGTCAGGGCAAGATCAAAGGAGAGGTAGCCTTGTTCCAGACCGTATTCGTCGCCAAGGCAGATCGCCGAGCCAAAGGCAAAGGTCTTGCCGTCCTGCGTGGTCAGCGCGCCGTCCACGATCTGCGCACAGGCGCGGTTGCCAAGAGAGAGTGCAGGCTCGTTTGCGTAGGCGTTGACGCGCTCGACCGAAAAATCAAAGGTGTAGGTCGAGAGCGTGCGCTCAGCAAAATCGTAATCGTAGCCGCCCTGATGCTCGGTGATGGGCGCACCGCTGTAGGTGCGTTCACCCTCTGCGGCAAATGCGGGAACGGCTGACGAGAGCGTGCCAAGCAGCATGATCAAAGTCAGCGTCAGACAGATCGGGAGTTGAAAGCGTTTCATGGCGATCCTCCTTTGGAGATAAATATAATGAGTCAGATTACAGGCTTAAGAGTACGTTTGCCAGGCGAGACGCGATGATTTCATGACCTGCATCGTTGGGGTGCAGACCGTCGGGGCAGTACGCTACGCGGTGTGCCTCCAGCTCGGGGCAAATAGAGCCTGCAGCGTAAAGGTCGCAAACGGGCAGCGAGTAGTATTCAGCAGCCTGACGGATGATGTCCACGTAGTCGCGCAGAATGGTGGTCTGGGTCACGCTGCCGTCGCGCGAAGCGCGGGGCTGGGGAATGTACTCATACCAGCGGTGCAGAGGGGTGACTACCACGATGGGGCAGGTGGGGTAGCGCGCGATCAGCGTCGAGAACAGGTCGTGGCACGCGCCCCAGAAGGTCTCGGGGGTGCGGTCGTCGGGCGTGCCCAGCAGAGCCTGACCGTGACCGAAGTCGTTGGTGCCGCCAAAGACCACGATGGCGTCCGCCTTTTCGGGCATATCCTTGACGCGCGTGATGAAATGCGCGTTGAATTCGGGAATCTCCAGGGGCGTGTAGCGATCGGCAAGGCAAGTGCCGCCAATGCCGAAGTTGTTAGCCTCTGCCAAGCCGTATTTTTGCTTGATCAGCTGATGGTATACCTTTTCGGGAGCGCTGGGGCCGTAGCCCTGCGTAATGCTGTCGCCTAAAAAGTGAATGATTTTTCCTTGCAGTTCCATAAAATTTCTCCATTCTGCCGTTTTGGCTTGTAAAATTCTACCTTTATTATATCACTCATTAGCTGCCGTGTCAACTTTTGTTTTTTGCCAAGCGTGAATTTTGTGCAAAATCATGATAGGGTATTGATGATCAGGCGGTGAATGAAATTCTCGTTGGGGGGACCTTTTTCACGTTGCCCATAGCGGACAAGTGATTAAAACGGACGCGCGCTACATAGCCTTCCCCGAAGGGGACGGCTTTTCAGCGCGCGTCCGTCTCGCTTAGTTGCCCTTTTTTGTTTTACAGAAAGAACAATGAAAAAGAGGGACTGAAACAGTCCCTCTTTGGTAGTCGGTCATCCAAATACCAGCATGGAAAAATAGGTCACGGTCTGCGGACCGTTATTGTAGCGCAGGTCGCACTTGCGCGCCAGCGCCCCTACGTCAATGCCGCACGCCTCCATCGAGCGGTGCGCGCGATCGGGAAAACGGCAGGGGGCGTCGGGATAGGTACACTTTTGGCAAAGCGTGCAGCCGCCTGCGCCGTAAAGCAGATAGCGAATGCCCTGCGCGTCCAGCAGCTCGGCAAGCTTATGGTTGAATTGCTTGTGGTCAAGCGCGGCTTGCTCCATGCCCTCAATGTCAAAGTCATCCTCCAGCACGTGCTTTGTGGTAAAGATCAGCGCGTGCGCGTAAGCGTAGCACTCGTCGCGCAAGGTCTGCCAATCACCCACAGCGGGCGGACAAGCCCAGCTTTTGCCGTAAAGACCGCAGCGGTTGGCGGCGCACATACCGCGCACGCCCTCGCTAAAGGGAATCTCTTGCGGACCTACCCATGCAAACTCGTGCACGTGATAGGGCAGCCCCTTGTCACCAAGCAGCATTTCTATGGTTTCTTTTTGTTGTGTATTCATATTTCGTCCTCATAAGGGAACATCATGTGCTCCATAAAAGCATCGTTCCAGACAGGGTCTGTGCTCAGCTCAAGCGTTTGGCTGCGTTGCGCCTCTGCTTGCATGCGCTCTATGGCGTGCGCGTTTGTCAGCGCGCGCACACAGCCGCCAAGGGCTGCGTTGCCCACGCTTTGCGTGCGATCCTTGAAGCATGCGGGCAAAAGCCCGATGGCTACCGCGGAGTCAACGCTGACGTAGTACCCAAGTCCGCCTGCAAGATACACGTGCCCGATCTGCTCGGGCGCGATGCTTGCGTGCGCGCAAAGTGCCTCAATGCTTGCGCGTATCGCGCTTTTGCAAAGCTGCAGCGCGCGAACGTCGGCTTGCGTCAGCGAAAGGGGAGAGCCGTCCTGCGTGGTGGCGTAGGTGAATTGATCTCCATACTCCAAAGCACCCGTTTCGTCCATCAATCCTTGCGTGTAAAGCGCTGCAACCAGGTCAACAAGTCCGCTGCCGCAAATGCCGCGTGCAGGGGTGTTGCCAACCGTGGTGCAAACGGGTATGCCGCCGCGCAGCTTGACTGCGCTGACCGCACCCTCCACGCCGCCCATACCGCTGGAAATGCCCGCGCCCTCCAGCGCAGGTCCTGCGGCAGCCGATGCGGCGTAAAGCTTGCCGTCATGCTCATTGCCTGTAAACAGCACGCTCTCACCGTTGGTGCCAAGATCCAAAAGCAGCGCGGGCTGCGCTGCATCTGTCAGCGCCACCTGCAGCATGCCTGCCGTGATATCGCCGCCCACAAAAGCGGAAATGCTTGGCAAGCAGGTCACGGTCCGTATGGGCAAGCCAAGCGACTCGCCCGAAAGTATCTTTGTTTCGGTAAACGCGGGGGTAAAGGGGTAAGCCCCCATGCCCGCAGGGGAGATGCCGCAAAAGACGTGCAGCATGGTGGGGTTACCTGCCACCGTCATGTGTAAGATCGGCTTGTCGGCAGCCAGCTCGCGTATCATTTCGCACACGCGCTCAAGCAACACGCGCTGCATTTGCGCAAGCGATTCGGGGCGCTGCATGATCGCCATGATGCGGCTGATCACGTCCGCGCCGAACGAGACCTGCGGATTGAGCGCAGAGGTGGTTGCCAGCACGTTTCCGTCTGCAAGATTCACCAGGGCTGCGGCAAGCGTGGTCGTGCCCACGTCAAGAGCAATTCCAAGTCCCTCTTGCGCGGCAAGCGCTGTGTGCTCTGCCGCGGCGAATTCGGTCAAGCCGTCGCCCTTTTGCTCGGGCAGCACGATGATAGCACCGCTGCAGCACCACGTGCGGCAGGCAAGCACGTAACCGTCCTTGTCTGGCACGGCAAACTGCGTGCAGGCAGCGTTTTGGTACAGATACCCTGCTGCGAGCTGCACGCGGCATTTGCCGCACGTGCCTCGCCCACCGCAATCGGCATGCAAAAGGTAGCCTGCGCGGGCAAGGTATTCGGCTAAGTTTTGTCCTACGGAGGAAGAGCCGAGTCGGATTCTGGTGGGCTTGCTCATAAGCGAATCTCTTTGATCTTTTCGGCGTAGTATTGCACCAGCTCAAACTTGGTGCCGGGCATGAGTCTGTGGTCGGGGCAGGGGATAAAGCCGCCCAGCGCCGAAAGACGGGTCAGTCTTTCCAGCTCGCGGTCAACTGCAGCCTTGTCAAGGCGCAGCACCGTCTTGTCCATACCGCCAACGCCAAGCATACCCTTGCCGTATTTTTGGCGCGCAGCCTCAAATTGGTCGCCCCAAGTGCCGATCTCAATCGGGAACATGACGTTGACGCCGTTTTCGTACCACGTAGGCAGCAGCTTGTCGGTCACGCCGTCGCAGTCCAGCGAAATGATGTCAATGCCGTATGCGTGGCAAAGGTCGTTGCGCTTTTTGTAGTGCTTTGCGCAAAGCTCGTCAAACTTGGCGGGAGAGATCAGCGGACCGGAATTGAAGCAAATGTCCTCCCAATAGTGCGCGAAATCGAATTTCGCACCTGTTTTGAGGATCTCCTCGGCGCACTTGTACTGCATCTCTGCATACGCGTCCACCAGGTCGGCAAACAGATCCTCGTCCTCGTCGTACAACAGGTAGCTCATACCCACCACGGATACCATGGAGCGGATGTTGCCAAGCACCGAGCCAAGGTGCAGACCGATGGGAACGTCGGGGTCACGTGTGTCGTTAAAGGTCTTGAAGTATTCGTAGTTGACTCGCTCGGGGCAGAACTGCATCTTGGGGCGGTAAAGCGTCTCAAAAGCCTCTCTGTCCTTGAGCAGGTAATCGTCCTCGGAGGGAATCGAGGTCACGCCGGGGCGAACACGCTCGATCAGACCGTCCGGGCTTTGTACGCGCTGCGTGCCGTCAGGCAAAATCTCAAGCACCTTGTGCTCAAAGCAGGGGAGCAGCCCGCTGTATGCACCTGTCGTGCGGTACCAGTTGAAGTCCCAACCGATCAAGCGGTCAAGCTCGCTGTCCGAGGCGTTGCCGTCTGCCCAGGTGTTTGCAATGTGTTGCGGAATTTTGCCTTGTGCCGCCCATTCCTGCAAAAGCTCGGGCCAGTAGCCAAAGTGCACGGCAGGCATGCGGTCTGCGGGGCGATAGTGCAAAATATTCATGGCGCGTTCGCGATTGGTCATGTGTTGCTCCTTTCTTTCCCGTCAAAAACCGGGCAGGGGGAGATATTGCCGCCCTCGTGCGTCACCTTGGCGGCGTATTCGTGTAACAGGGAAACGTAGATCCTGTAATTTTCAATGGATACGTCGGGCGGCGTCTGGTGGTCCACCGAGGCGATCACCTTGCCGCGCTGCATGCTGGGCAAAATGCGCTCAAATTCCGCGCGCATGGCTGCCTCGCCGTGCTTCATGCACATCTTGTCAAAGTGACCGAGGAACGCCATGTCGGGCTGCTTGTCAAGATAGGTCGAAACGTCCACGCCCGCCTGTCTTTCTAAGGGGAACATGCCGTCCGCGCCAACCGAGGCGTACCAATCCACCGCCATGGTAATGTCACCGTCCGAGTCAATGAACACGGGAATGCCGTGCTTTTGAATGACGGGAATGACCTTGCGATAAAAGGGTGCCAAAAATTCATCAAAGCACTCCTTGGAGATCATGGGGCCCGAGTTGTAGCTCATGTCCTCTGCAAAGCTCATAAAGTCAAAGTGGAAACGGGAGAATACGTAATCAAACAGCTCGACCAGCCAATCGGAATACGCCTCGCACATTTCTTTGTAAAGCTCGGGATAATCGTAAAAGCTGTACAGGTGGTTTTCAATGCCGAACAGCACGCGCGGATACCAGAAAAAACCCTCCACCGTAAAAAAGTGCAAGGTGTCGCCGCGCTCGTGCGTCGCCTTCAGCCAATCAAAGTGCGCCTCGGGAATGACGGTGCGCACGTCGGGGAACAGGGTGGGCAGGATGCGCGCCCAATCCTCCTCGTCCTCCATGCAGCCAATGCCCGAGCCGGGAATGACCGTGGGGGAGGCAGGGGTGAAGTAGGAAACGCCGGTCTGCAGGCACTTGTCAAGTCCGAAATAGCCCTGCACCGCGTCCACGCCCACGCAATCGGTGGGCAAGCCCTCGCCATACCAGCGTCCCAGCGTCAAATGCCACCAGGGTGCCCATTCGATCGCGGGCATTCTGTCTACGCTCTTACCCGCAAGATAACGGGCAAATCGCTCGGAAGCCGTCATGCTCATTTCGTTTCCTCCGCAGCGCCGAAAAAGGCGTCAATGTTCTCCCACTTTGCCGCGGGCGGAATGTCGCAGCCCGAGGAAAGCACAAAGTTGGGGTATGCAGCACAAGACGAGCGCAGCGTGCACACGGCTGCTGCCATGCTCTCGGGTGTGCCGTTCAAAAATTCGTTAACAGGCGAGACGTTGCCGCAAACGGGACGGTCTGCAGGCATCTTCTCAAGCATGGTGACAAGGTCGATGGCGTCGCCAAAGTGGTAAGCCGCCGCGCCGTTTTGTGCCAGCGAGTCGGTCATGTGCACCACGTTTGCGCCGCAGTTGTGGTAGATGACGATGAAATTATCGTCCTGCACCGCGTCCACGATGGCGCGTACGAAGGGCGCGGAAAATTCCTTTTCCTGCGCAGGGGAGAGCAGGCCTGCAAGCGGCTCTGCCATCACAATGCCGTCCGCACCTGCGTCCTTGTAGGCTTTTGCGTAGGAGATCAGGAAAGGAGTTACCTTGTCAAGCACCGCAAGCACGAAATCGGGGTCGGCAATGCAGTTGACCAGTGCCTCGGTCACGTCCATAAGGCGACCTGCAAGCGAGAAAGGACCAATCATGCCTGCCAGCACGGGGCGATCGTGGATCTGCGCCTTGGCGTCTGCCGCTGCCTTGACGTAAAGCGAGGTGCGGCCTGCACCCACGGCGGGGATCTCCAGCGCCTGTGCCTCGTCCTCGTCGGATACCAGAATATCGGTCACGGTGGGCACCTCGTGCTCGGATGCCGTCAGCTTGCATCCAAACGCCTCTGCTTCAACCGAGAGGTCCATCATGCAAACTGCTGCGGCAGCGGGCGTGCGCTGCGCCACTGCCAAAATACCCTCGGTCTGCTTATCTGCGTTGTGCGTGATCTCAAAAACGCTTGCGCCAATCAGCTGTCCCGAGGGGAAGGATAAAAGGGGAAGCGGGCGGCGGCTTTGCGCAAGCGCAGCCGCCCATGCTTTCATGTCGTATTTCATCGGTTCTTATGCGCGCATCTCGCGGATGAGGCGTACGGCTTCCTTGGCTGCGCTTGCAGCGTCCAGCGTGTAGCAATCCGCGCCGATCTCGTCGGCATATTCACGGGTAACGGGCGCACCGCCTACCATCACGCGTACCTTGTCGCGCAGACCCGCCTCGTTCAGCGCGTCAATGACGTCCTTCTGACCGCCCATGGTGGTAGTCAGCAGTGCGGAAAGGCAAACCAGCTGCACGTCGTTATCGCGTACTGCGTTGACCACCGCCTGTGCGTCTACGTCCACGCCGAGATCGATGCAGGCAATGCCCTGACCCTCGATCATCATCTTAACCAGGTTCTTGCCGATGTCGTGCATGTCACCCTTGACCGTGCAAATGACAGCCGTGCCAAGCGGTTCAACGCCTGCGCCTGCCAGAGCGGGCTTGAGGATCTTCAAGCCTGCGTTCATAGCGCGCGCTGCAACCAGAACCTCGGGAACGAACACTTCGTTCTGGCGGAACTTTTCGCCAATGACGTTCATACCGACAACAAGTGCATCGTTGAGTACGGTGTCGGGAGCAATACTCTCTGCCAGAGCCTGCTCTACCAGAGCTGCAACGTCCTTTGCGCGACCGCGCTGAAGCTTTTCGGAAATTTCTGCCAATAATGCTGCATTCATAAGAGATATCCTCCTTGAAAATCAAGTTAATTTTATTTATTCTTGCCCCTTGGGCTTATGGAATACAAAAATGAATACGATGACGGTCATGCAGCCGAGGATGAAAAGAGGGGGGATGAGATCGCGCACGCCGGTTTCCTCTACCTCTTCGGTGACCTCTTCGGTCGAAGCGGGCTTTTTGGTGGTGGTAGAGGGCTTGGCGGTCACGGAGGGTTGCGGATTTTGCACGGGGGTGGGCTTGGTCGAGAACATGTAAACGGCATTCGAGATCCATTCGCCGGTTGTGAAATCGCGGCCGCGGACAAGAACCGCGTCCTCGTAAACCGTGACGTAATAGCCCTGGCTGCCTGCAACCTCGTAGCCAACGCCGTCCTTTTCGTCCCACAGGTGTGCTATGCCGGCAGTGTTAAAGGCGTGTGCGCCACTGCCCAGATAGGCCATGGTGCGCTCTGCCTCCAAGCCCCATTGCGTGTGTCCCGAGAATACGACGATGTTCTTGTAGTTGTTGAGCACTGCCTTGACTTCTTCGGGGTTTTGTACGTTGCCGTATCCCTGATTGGTCATGCTGCCCGAAACCGTGTTGGGGAGCGGCTCGTGCATGAAGATGAATACAGGCTCATATGCGTCAGCCGCATCCAGAATACCGTCCAGCCAGGTCAGCTGCTCGGCGGAATACACCGCTTTGCCGTTTTCGTAGGAATCCGCACCGATAAAGACCATCAGCGCGCCTCCCAGCAAGTAGGAATAGTAGGGCTTGTCAAGCTTGATGCCGAAGGGGTGATTGACGTACTTCAAAAACAGCTGCAGATTGGCAGCGTGCTTTGCTGCGTCGTAGGCGTAGGAGCCCTTGGTCAGATAAGCGCGGTCACCCAAACCGCAGTACAGCTTGGGAGCACCCTCCACCTTGGCGAAAAGCGTGTTGAGCTGCAGGTAATAGTCCTCTTCTGCCGCGTCCACCGCGTCTCCCGCTACGATAATGCCTGCGGCATTAGGGGAGGTTGCCTTGACGTCCTTGAGCATGTGGATCAAATTTTTCTCGGCAGTCTGTCCGCTGCCCACGTGCAGATCCGACACGACCACAAACTCACAAATCTGCTTTCCCGTTTCGGGCAGGGTGTAGCCTGCAATGTCGATCTTGTAGGGGGAGGTGCTTTGTCCGAACTGCTCGCTGTAGGTGTAGAGCAGTATGGTCTTTGCGTTTTGGGGAATGCTGAACGCCTCGGACGTGGCTTGCATCATGCTGGGCGAGATGATATCGCCGGTCATAAAGGGGGTGTATCCCTTTATGGGTGCGCCTGCCGCGTCACCCCAATACAGGGCAAACGAGGTGGCGTTGCTTTGCTCGGGCATGTCAAAGGAAAGCGTGCCCGAGGCAAATCCCAGCGCGGTATTGATGAACACGTAGTTTGCCTTGGTAGGCAGGGTGGTTTCCGTAAAGGTACCGTCCTGCGTTGCGCTTTCGGTTGTACTTTCGGTTGTGCTCTCGGTAGCGGACTGCTGATCGGTCGCGCCCGTCAGGACGCAAAACGAGCCAAGCAGTAATGCGGTGCATAATGCAGAGCACAAAATCAGGGTAAGTATTTTTTTCATGAAATTTCCTCTTGTATCAGTATCTTTGCCAATGGTAAACGCCCTTCTCGTCCTTCTTGTCAATGTCACGGAAGACGTAATAGATGGGCTTGGGGGTATCGGGCACGCTGCTTTCGGGTCTGCGGCGCCAAAGTCCGAGGTTTAAGCCAAACTCAAACTTGTTGTCCTGATGCGCGTGCAGAATAAAGGAGTCGATCTCGGGGATCTCCATGCACTTGCGATAGGCTTTGCCGTACGCCATTGCCTGCAGCACCTCGCTGGTGGCGGTGTTGTGCGAATTAAAGCCCTGCTCCGAGAGAATGATGCGGCGGCGCTCGCCACGGAACAATACGTCCTCGCGGTAAAGGAACTGCGCCAGCACCTCCAGGTTCTTGAAGGTGATGCGGTGGGTGTTCTCGTCGTCGGTGGCAGTCGCGTCGTTCCAGAAATCGGGGAAGCAGAGATTTTCGGGGTAGGGGTGATGCGCGACGTTCCAGCCAATCTGGCCCTCGGCGTTGCCCAGGCGCACCAGCTCCTCCAGCACGAATTTCGAGCCGTAGAAGCGGTTCGGGTTAGCGTCAAAGTTCGCGCCCGTCCAGAAGTGGTCAAGCGAGATATAGGTGCGCGCACCCGACCAGATGGCGGTGGACACCTGCCAGCAAAGGCGCAGCGATGCGGTGTAATCGTATACGTATTGCTCCATGGTCACCTCGCCCATGTTGCACCATTCAAAGCCCGAGTTGACCTCGTTGCCCACGATGTGACCCACGGCTCTGCCGTAGGGCGCACCCTCCAGGGTGTAGCGGTCGGTTAAGAACGCGATCCACGCCATGTAGTAGCGCACGGCGCGCTCGTCCTTCATGTTGAATGCTGAAATTCTGCCGCCCTCGCAAAAGCCGGGGTGCTTGATGATCTCCCAGAGATCGTCGGGCGTTTGCACGTCGCCCCAGGACTGAGAGTTGAGCAGGATGTAGGTAATAATCACGCCTGCGTCGGTCAGCTCGCGCACGCGCGCGTCGTTTTGCTCAACCACGCGGCGGCGGAAATAGAACTGCTCGCCGTCAAAGGTGTAGGGAATGGTGTCGTCCTCCACGGGCTCGACCCACAAAAAAGAACCGAGGTTGACGTTGAGCGCCGCGTGCTTGACGCCAAGGTTAATGGCATCGTGCACCATGGTGACCTGCAAGCCCTTTTTGCTCTTGGTTTCGGGATAGGGGAAGTCGCGCAAAGCGTTGCCCAAGTCCTCGACGTATTTCGCACCGTCCACGTCCTTGCCGTCCACGCTGACAAGGTAGTAAAGGAATCTGCCGTCGCAGCCGCCCATGTCAAGGGGCAGGGTAAAGCTGCCGTTTTGTGCAGTTGCGGTGGTTTTGAACACGGGCGAATCGGTGCAGAATGCGCTGCGATATGCGCGCACAAGCACTTCTGCGTCAAAATCGGTATCAAAACGAATTTGCTCGTTGTCACTTACAATGCGTAAAATTTTCATGTGCAGCCTCCCGATGATGGATTTGACCTTATTATATCAAATAACTCTCAGAAAGGCAATAGGCATAAGGAAATTTACAATTTTTTGTGAACATTTTTCAATAATATAGCAAAAGTGCACGAAAGTGTGGTACAATGAAAAAAAGAAACCACGAAAGGCGGCACATGATGAAAAAACTGATATCCGTACTGCTTTTAATGACTTTGATTACCGCGACTTTTTTAGGTTGTACCCCCCAGCCGGATACCCCGGGCGAGCAGAGCAGCGCAGCTGACGAGAGCGCAGCGCCTGCAGGGAATGAGAGCGAGAGCGAGCGCGAGACCGAGAAGGAGCAAAGCATCTTTGCACCCACCGGCGTTGCCCCCGTGTTCTCCCTGATGGGCGGCGTGTATGCGGATGCGCAAACGCTGCAGATCACCGCACCCGCGGGCTCGGACTATACCGTGCGCTATACCACCGACGGCAGCCTGCCCACCAAGAAATCCGACGCGTTTTCGGATGCGCTTAAGGTGCCGGGCAAGGACGCGACCGTGGTGCGTGCCGCTTGCTTTGATGCACAGGGCAAGCTGGTGGGCAGAGTTGTGACCCACACCTACGTCAAATCGCAGGACACCCGTGCGGCGCTCTATACCGTTTCTCTGACGCTGACGCCCGACGATTTTGACCAGCTTTGCCGTCATTATACCGAAAAGCTGGAAATGCCCACGCATATTGAGATCGTCAACCCCGAGGGTGAGCTGATCATCTCGCAGGATGGCGGCATGCGCATCTTCGGCGGCTCGTCGCGCTCACTACAGCAAAAATCGTTTAAGATCTTTGCCCGTAAAACGGGGCACTTTGGCACCGATATGTACGAGGGCAAGGGCACGTTCCGCTATGCGTTTTTCGAGCAGCGCACCGTTAAGGCAGGTGCGGATGCAGGCGAGGTGCTGGACAGATATGACAGCCTGATTCTGCGTAACGGCGGTAACGATTCGCTTTTGCACAATTCGTGTGATCCGCAGCATGCGTCCTTGCTGCGTGACAACGCGGTCAATAATTTTGCCGCGCACGTCACCGATACCTTGGACTATGCTTGCTCGGCGTTTGCCGTGGTGTACGTCAACGGCGAGTATTACGGCATTCTGGACATGAAGGAAAACATGAACGAGGACTACGTCAAGCGCGTGTACGGCGTTGCGGATGACGACGTGGTGGTAGTCAAGAGCGAGCTGGACACCTCGCGCGGCGGCAGATTTGACGGCACGTGGTTCTATTATGACGGCGAAAATCCCGATGAGATCGCAGCGTGGGAGGCGATTTGCAAAAAGGTAGCCACTGCGCAGAAAAAGGGAGACGCGTCCTATTACGATACGCTGGCGGGGCTTGTGGATCTGCACAGCTTTGCCGAGTATTGCGCGCTCAACCTGTTCACCTCCAATCACGACTGGCCGCACAATAACGTCAAGCTTTGGCGTTATACCGGCGCACCCGTAGAGGGCAACACCATCACCGACGGCAAATGGCGCTTTATGACGCGTGACCAGGATCTTGGCATGGGCAGATATGATTCCGCGCATCTCAATCCCGAGCTGGATACCACCCCCGAGGTGGATAGCTTCTACCGCATGCTGGGCAATTTCGTGGATTACAGCGACCTGTATTCCTACAATGGCGAGCAGCGTATGTATCCCGATTCTCTTGGCTTGCAATGCATGCTGGCGTACTGCCTTGAAAACGATGCGTTCCGCGCAGACTTTGAAAAGATCTGCCGCCGTATCGCCTCCGAGGAGTCCATGGCAATTCTGCTTGACGAGCTGAGCGTGAGCGCAAACGCCATCAAGCCCGAAATGACCAATCACATTGACCGCTGGGAGCACGCCATCGGCAACGGATATAACCTCAAGGCATGGCAAAAGGAATATTCCGCGATCAAAAAGTATGTAAATAATCGCCCCGCATACTTTATCGAGCAAATGGAAAGAGCACTGGAAAGGACGGGAAAGTAAAATGACTTACGAACAGTATTTAGACAAGGTTTACGGCTGCTTCCTCGGTAAGACGGTTGCAGGCACCATGGGCGCACCCTACGAGGGCATCAAAATGCCCTTGGAGCTGGAATTCAAGCCCGAAATGATCAACACCATGCTGCCCAACGATGACCTGGACTTGCAGGTGCTTTGGCTGGACGTGGTCAAGAAGTACGGCGAGGACTTTACCTCGTACGATCTGCAAAAGTGCTTTTGCGAGAACTGCGATTACTCGCCCGGCGAGTATGCGGTCATGCGCAAGAACTATGAAAAGGGTATTTATCCCCCCGAGAGCGGACGCTTTTGCAACGATTTTTATATACAAGGCATGGGCTGCCCGATCCGTTCGGAGATCTGGGCGTGCCTGTTTCCTGCGCAGCCTGCGCGCGCGGCTGATTTTTCTGCGCGTGACGGCGTGCTGGACCACGAGGGCGAAAGCGTGTATGCCGAGCGGTTTTTCGCCGCGCTTGAATCCTTTGCCTTTTTTGAAGAGGATCTTGATTGCCTGATCCAGTCTGCGCTGGGCGTTGTGCCTGCGGATGCAAAGATCCGCACCCTGATCTGCGATACGCTTGCATGGTGCGAGGAGTACGAGGACGTCAAGGCGGTGCTTGCGCGTATTTTGCACAAGTACGGGCATCCCGATTGCACCAACCTGTTCCAGAATATCGGCATTACGCTGACCGCCTTGCTCAAGGGTAATTTAGACTTGATCAAGACCTCCATGGACGCACTCAACTGCGGCTTTGATACCGACTGCACCTGCGCGACCGCAGGCGCGGTGATCGGCGTTATCCGCGGCGCAAAATCCTTGATCGAGGAGTATGACCTTGGCGACGTCAAGTTCGTGCTTGGCGTGCGCTCGCCCGACCATACCGACAGCGTGTACGATCTGTCTGTCGAGATCGCAGAGCTTGGCGCATTCCTTTCGCCCGAGGCGATCGAGGATGCACCCGACGTGACGTTTACGTTTGAAAAACGTGATCCGCTGACCTTTACCGTGACCTATCCGCAAGGTCCGTCCATCTCGTTTGGGCAGACCAAGCCCGTAGTGCTGCACGTGACCAACACCACCGAGCAGGAGATCTGCACCTCGCTGATCATCGACGGCTTGGGCAAGCAGACGATTCATGGCTTGGCACTTTCGGCAGGCGCAACCGCGCAGCTCTCGCTGCAATTCTCGGTGGATGCCGACGCGCGCGAACTGTACGAAAAGAACATCGTGCACGTGGGCTACGCGCTTGAAGATCAGGAATACGGCTACGAGTTCGGGCTTTCGGGCGCGGCTGCATGGAAGGTGACCGGTCCTATCTGGAAGACCGATCCCGAATGCACCACCGAGGCGCTTTTGGCAGTGCCGAATTATTGGCATCTGTTTGCAGGCGTGCAGCATGACGGGGATAGCACCGATATCGTGCGCCGCTTCCACCTCAACTTTGCACCCGATACCGATACGGAGTATCTGACCGAGGAGGAGCTGTTCACAGCACCCAATAAGCACGGCAAGTACGTGGAAGAGGTGTTCGTACAAGAGCAGGATTCTTTCACTATGAACGATCTGTTCGGGTTCAAGGGCCCTTGCACGGCGTATCTGTCGCGCGTGCTGCTTTGCCCCGAGGACATGACCGTGTGCGTGCAGGTCGGCCACAGCGCACCGTTTGCCTTGTATATCAACGGCGAAAAGATTGCCGAGCGCAAGAGCTGCGACACCTGGACGGCTGAAAACGTGCACGTGCAGGGCGTCAAGCTGAGGGCAGGCGAGAACCGCATCGTCCTGCGCCTGACCCGCGTCAATGCCGACGCCAAATATAACCTCATCTTTTCCGAAGGCCCCACCTGCGCAACGCACTACGTTTGCATGGGCTCGGTCAATCCGGACAAGTTCTGACAAAAAAACGGCACCCCCGAGGCTCTGCAAAATTAGCGGTAAAATTGAATTTAGCCATCACTTTTTCAAGTGGTGGCTTTTTCATATGCAGAAAGCAAAGAAGAGCCCCGCGCGAGCGGGGCGAGGATTATAGAAAACCATTTAATATTGTGTCAGTGCAAAAAACTCGCCACAACCAAAGCCGGCTTCATTATGAATGAGTCTTTCAATCAATCGGAAAGTTACTGCCGCCTCAATTGCTTTGATTTTGTGAAGCAGATAGCGCGTACCATTATTTGTTTCTAATTCTACGATGTGCAGGGATATCAATTTTTCCAAAGCATCCAGTATATCATCTGTAGAGATTCCGATGGAACGAGAAAGCTCATTTGGTTTGATATCTATCGTAAAATATTCGGAATCCTTATAGTCAAACGGTGCTGTGCTCTGAAAATATTCATTACAAATATGAGAAAGCACCTGTCTCACATTTAAATCCGACAGTTTCTTAATGCCAGAGGCTACTTCCGGCTTTTCAAATATTGAACCGATATCAGTTGGCTCAATACCGGAGTCGATCATTGTGAGAGTATTAGACACGAATGCAGCACCTGCGGTGTCAGATAAACAACACATCGTGTAAAACTGCCGTATTTGATCGTACTTTTTCGTATATGGATTCTGTTCTGCTTTCAAAAAGTCCCAAGAATTGCAATTCACTAAATTTGTTTGATGACACAAGGAATCAATGATCATGGCTTGTG
>JAZRDG010000010.1:0-2535 GCA_045660125.1 Eubacteriales bacterium
AATACCGCAGCCCAGCGCCTGAATGATGGGCACCAGCGAGGGGTTGGCATAAACCTTGTCAAGTCTGGTCTTTTCTACGTTAAGCACCTTACCGCGCAAGGGGAGAATTGCCTGGTAGCGAGAGTTTCTGCCCTGCTTTGCAGAACCGCCTGCACTGTCTCCCTCTACCATGTAGATCTCGGTAAATTCGGTGTTTCTGTCCTGGCAATCGGCAAGCTTACCGGGCAGAGAAGAGCCCTCGAAAAGACCCTTTCTTCTGGCGGTCTCACGCGCCTTTCTCGCAGCCTCGCGTGCGCGCGAAGCGGCAAGGGATTTTTCGATAATGATCTTACCAACTGAGGGGTGCTCCTCAAGATACTCGCCCAGCTTGGACACGACCGTGTTTTCCACTAAGGTTCTGATCTCGGAGTTACCCAGCTTTGCCTTGGTCTGGCTTTCAAACTGCGCGTTTTCCAGCTTGACCGAAATGATGGCGCAAAGACCCTCACGCACGTCGTCACCCGAAAGGTTCTTATCGCTGTCCTTTAAGATGCCGTTCTTGCGTGCATAATCGTTGAGCACACGCGTCAAGCCCGCCTTAAAGCCGGTCTCGTGCGTACCGCCCTCGATGGTATTCATGTTGTTTGCAAAGGTCATGATGCAATCGCTGTAGCTGTCGTTGTATTGCAGGGCAATCTCAGCGATGCTGGAGTCCTTTTCCGCCTTCATGTAAATGACGTCCTGGTGCACGGGATCGGAGTGCTTGGACTCGGTCAGATACTCAACAAAGGTGGAAATACCGCCTTCAAACTGCAGATCTGCCATGCGCATCTCTTCGCCCTCAGACACGCGCGCATCACACAAAACAAGGTGCACGCCCGCGTTGAGAAATGCCTGCTCGCGCAAGCGATTCAAGAGAATATCATAGTCAAATACAGTCTCTTCAAAGATGGTGGGGTCGGGCTTAAAGGTGACCTTTACGCCGTGCGGACGCTCGGGGCACTCACCCTCACAGCGGAAGGGACGCGCCACAAAGCCGCGCTCAAAACGCTCGGTGTAATGCAGTCCGTCCACCGAGTCGTCAAGCTCCAGCCATTCCGAAAGCGCGTTAACGACCGATGCACCAACGCCGTGCAAGCCGCCCGCGATCTTATAGCCGCCACCGCCGAATTTACCGCCCGCGTGCAAAATGGTATATACCACCTCGGGCGTGGGAATTCCCTCCTTGGCGTGCATACCGGCAGGGATACCTCTGCCGTTGTCCTCGACGGTAATGCTGTTGTCGGGATTGATGGTCACGCGAATGGTGTCGCAATACCCCGCAAGTGCTTCGTCGATCGAGTTATCCACGATCTCATACACCAAATGGTGCAGACCGCGGATCGAGGTGGTACCGATATACATACCGGGACGCTTTCTGACTGCCTCAAGACCCTCAAGCACCTGAATTTGGCTTTCGTCATATACGTTTTCTTTTTCGGGGGTAAGATTTTGATTTTCTTGCATGTTCAAATTCCTTTTTATGATTTTTGGTGTGATATGTGATCAAAAGCTGGAAGGATCCTTGACTCTTCCCCAAAGCGAGCTTGCCGAAAGCTGCGAAAAGCAGATCTTACAGCCCTGCTCCGTGCGATAGAGCACAAAGGATTTCGGGATCTCCTGTCTTGCCGAGTCCACAAGTCCGTTTTTCTCGGCGCGGGCAAGATATTGCTTTGTAATGGGGGAAAGCGTGGCGTTATCGGTATCAAAGATGCCGATAATATCACGAATACAGATATTTTTGTTGTTTCCAACGTGTAAAAACATAGTAATCTCCATGCCGCCCTTGGCGACTCAAACAGTTATAAAAGACAGCCGGGTAGAGTGAAATTTTATGCCAATCACTCTTTTTTTTGATACGTGCCGTTCTTGACCAGCACAATATTGGAGCCGCCCACAAGCCCGCTCTCACACGAGGTCATGATGACCTGGCGGTCGCGGATCTCGTCCAGCAAAAACGTGCGGCGGGAGGCGTCCAGCTCGGAGAGCACGTCGTCAAACAGGAATACGGGGTATTCCTTGTCGCCCATTTCTCTGGAAATTTCGCCCTCTGCCATCTTCATGGCGAGTGCTACCGATCTTTGTTGCCCCTGAGAGGCGAAAATTCGCGCGTATTTGCCGTTTAATTCAATTTCAAGGTCATCTCGGTGAATGCCCCATAAAGTGCTTCCCGCGGCAATTTCGCGGTCGTGGTGCGACATGTAAAGTCGCATAAAGGCACGCTCGCAGTATTCTCTGTCGGCGTACATGTCGTTTTCAATGTGCGCAGTCCCCTTGTATTGCACGCGCACCTGCTCGCGCTCGCCCGACATGCCGGCAAAAAACTCGCCTACGTAGCGGTCAAGTCGCTGCACGTACTCGTGTCGTACAGACGCAATATAAGCAGCCTCGTGCGCCAATTGCGCGCTCCAAAGCTCCACGGTGGCGTCAAAGGTCTTGCGGTCTGTCTCAGCCTCTTTGAGTAGGCTGTTGCGCTGCTTGAGCAGTTGATTGTATCTCTGCAACGCGCGCACGTAC
>JAZRDG010000011.1:0-4126 GCA_045660125.1 Eubacteriales bacterium
CCCCCGTACGCAGAAAATCCACGCCCTCGTGCTGCCAGAAGCGTTTATCCTCAATAGAAACAAAGGCATCGGTCATGGCGCGCGGTATTTTTTCAATGGCAGCGTACTCGTAAAGCGTACTGCCGCCGCACAGAGGACCGATCTCGTATGCCTCGCCCTCTCTTGCCTCCCTGTCGGAAAACGCGTACGCATACAAGCGCGACGTGCCGCCCGAGCGCGCGACCCCGAGCAGCGTGTCGTCCACGCGGCTGTCTGCATACGGGCGCAAATAGGCATACCCTGCCACGGCACACAACGCCCCCGCAACAAGCGCGACCGCTGCCAGCACCGCCATGATCCTGCAAAGTCTTTTCACGTTCATCCCTTCTTTTTGTTACGTATTTGCATAGACCTGTCAAAGCGGGCAAAAATAATCATGCAAGGGGGAGTTCTATTGATTCTGCGCCACGTAAGCGGCGAGAAGATTTAGCAATTCCCGCAAAAAAATAAAGCGAGGTACAAGCATGAAATCTTTGAAAATTGCCTTTAGCATTTTGCTATGCGTTACTATTCTTTCAGTAGGAGCATCGGTGGTATGCGCGGTGATTGCAGGGAACGTCGCCGATTCCTTCCGCGATTACCGTTCCTCTGTCATTACCACCTTGAGTTCCCTGCACGCACAGCTCAGCACCTCCAAGCAAGCCTTTACCGAGGCACTTGCCCGTCTGGACGGACTGCAGGACGAGCAGCAAACGGGATCAGAAGCAGATTCGCAGACCGACGACCAAACACAAGCCGAGCAGACCGAAAGCGCAAGCGACAGCATCGCCCAGCCCGAGGCAGCACCCGAGACCGATACGTCCTGCGTACTGTATACCGTACGCGAGGTAGGCGGTCGCATCGGCGTTTTTGATGCAACGGGCGCACTCATCCGCACGCTGTCCGTTCCCGTGGCAACCCTGCCCCGCGCCGACCGCGAGCAGCTGTCGGTTGGCATTACGCTTGGCTCGGAACAGGAGCTGCAAGCACTCATCGAAGATTTTTCGGGTTAAGAAAGCGAAAAAACCGAGCCGCATGCAAAACGCACGGCTCGGTTTTTTTGATTATGAATGGTGGTGCAAAATCATTCTCCCACGTACACCACAAGCGGAGTCAGCTGCGCTCTGATCTCTTCGGGCATACTGATGCTCTCCCATTCCTCGGGCGTACCGTAAAAATACACAGCTTGCAACGCATCACACAGATCAAATGCGTTATAACTGATTTCGCTGATCTGACTATAAAGCGTGACAGTTTCAAGCTCCCTGCACTCGGAAAAGGTATAAGGAAGGATGGCCGTCACCTCTTTGGGAACGACAAAATGCTTGATCTTTGTTTGCATAAAGGCGCACTGACCGATTGACTGTACAGAATCCGGAAGCGTAATGCTTTCCAATGCCATACACCCACGGAAAGCACCGTAACCGATCTGCGTCGGTCTGCCCAAGAACACCACCTCTTTTAAGGATATGCAGCTTTCAAACGCTTCCATATCAAGCACCTTGACTCCCACGGGTATGACAATGCTTTCCAAAGAAGTGCAGTTATAAAACGCGTACGATCCGATGTCTGTCAATTTTTCAGGCAACCGGATCTCGGTCATTCCGGTACAGCCCACAAATCCGGATGATTCAATATACGTAACGGTGGGCGGAAGTGTGACCGATACAAGATCGACGTTATACGAAAATGCATGCGCTGCAACGGCATTCACCGTTCCATCCTTATAGCTTGGCGGGATTTTGAGATCCTTATCGGTACAGCTACCTATTCCGGACACACTGTAGCAAGTTTTCCCGTCCGTGTTTTTCTTTATATACATCAACCCCTCCGACCATCCTTGCTCGGGCGGCTCGTCGGTGATATCGGGCTCGGTTTCGGTCGCGCCGTCGTCTTGATCATCACCAATGATCAAAGTAAAGATCACGATCGCGCTCTCCTCCTTGGCAGATTTGACGTAGATTGAAACCTTGTGCTCACCGGGAGTGAGATCGGTAATGGGAATCAAAATCTCCATACGCGAGCAGGATTTTCCGCCCATGTAGGAAGAAACTGCCTTGACCATATCCTCGGGCTCCTTAGAAAACGCCTTGTCGTATACGACCTCCTCTTGGTTGATCTTATAACCGTACGTGCCGGGCGTGGTGGCGGTAAACGCCATCCAGCCGCGGAATTTGAGATGCGTGACCTCGGGATCGGTCACCTCGACCCTGTGACGCCATTGATTGTAATCATCCCCATGGAAAACGTCGATCTCCCGATCCCCTGCCACCATGCAAAGCTGGTCAAACGAGCTGTGCACGAAAATAGCGTGATCCTCAGCAGGTGGCTTGCTGCTTTGCTCGGGCTTGGTAGTCTGTGTTGGCACTTTTGTTGTATCCTCTTCGGTGTCCTTGCCACCTTCGCCCGTGGTATCCTCCTCGGGCTCATGCGTGTCCTCCTCGGGTTCACGCGTGTCCTCCTGGGGCTCAGCGGTGCTTTCCTTGCTCTGGTCATCACTACCTCCCAAAGACTCGCGCAAGGCGGCTATCGCGCCGCCAAGCGCGTGCTTGACGTCCTCGCTGAGCAGCGAGGAGATCAGATTTTCGTCCTCGGTCAGCAGTATCTGCGCGAAATGCAGCAACGAGCCGTCAAATTCGGGATAGGTTTGCTCGACGTAAACCACGTATCTCACGGTCACCACAGTACCCGCCACGCCAAGGGAAGCCGTACAAACGGTAAGCACAAGAGCCAGCGCGGCAGCAATCATTGCCACACGGAAGATCGGCTTTTTGCGCGTGGGCACGGGGGCTTCGGCGCGCTCAATCAGATCAAAATCGATCTCGCTCATCATGTCAAACAAAAATTCGTTTGTCACAGCACAAAGCCCTCCTCTTGCAAAAAGATTTTGAGCTTTTGCCTTGTGCGGGAAAGGATCTTGAACACGTTAGCGGTACTGATGCCGTACCGCTTAGCGATGCTTTCCACACTGTCCACATGATAGTAGCGGCGGATGAAAATATTGCACTCACGCTCGGGAAGCGCACGCAAAAAGCGGTTGAGTGCCTCGGCAAATACCAGCTTATCGTAATAGCTGCGCACGTCCGCATCGGGATCTGCCACCTCTGCAAGCTCGTCAAGCGCAAGCGTTGCCTCGCTGCCGCCGCGCTTATCACGGTGCTTACTCTTATAACGATTGATCGAAAGATTGCGCGTAATTCGCCCAACGTAGGTTTTAAGCACGTCGGGGCATGCGGGAGGAATGGAGTTCCATGTAACCAGCCACGTATCGTTGACGCACTCCTCGCTATCCTGCATATTCTTCAAAATGTTTTGCGCAATACCAAGGCAATACGTGCCGTATTGCTGCTCGGTGATAGCGATTGCACGCTCGTCGCGCGCGCGATAAAGTGCGATGATCTGCTGATCCTTCAAAGCTTATTCCTCCTTCCCTGCCGTGCTTTGCTGCGAAAGCAGCTTGCGCAGTATTCTTTTTGCCCTGTAAATGCGACCGTTTACCACATTTTGCCCAAGCCCTAAAATGGAAGCGATCTCGGTATTCTTTTTGTTTTCAAAGTATTTGAGCAATATGACCTCGCGATATCGCGGCTCCAGGGCATCCACCGCGCGTCTGATCTCGGCGGAGTTTTCCTCTTTTGCCATCAGCAAGGCAAGATCGCACTCCCCTGCGTCCACAATGCCGTCGGCATCCGAGCCGTCGAGCAGCATAGCTATCCTGCGCTTCTTTTTGTGATAATGATTGACGACCACGTTGCGCGTATATACGTGGATGAGCGCAGCGGTCGCCTCGCTGTGCGGCTGTGCAAACACCTCGGCATTCAAGCAAACGCGATAACACGCCTCCTGCACCGCGTCCTCGGCATCAAGCCTGTTACGCAGCACGGCATACGCCTTTTTATACATTTGTCCGTAATACAGCTCGTAGATCACGGTCAAGGTCTTGCGCTGCTCCGCACTCAGGTCGGGTAACGCAATGCGTTGTTTGTCATGCATGATATGCTCCCCCAAAAGTCTTTCTACTTACATACACAACTTTTGTACGTTTTTTTGACAGCGTTGGAAAAACTTTTTGGAAAATATTTTCACGCCTAAATATATTAACAAGGGG
>JAZRDG010000012.1:0-25643 GCA_045660125.1 Eubacteriales bacterium
ACGATGATGTTGCCGGCGATAACTGCCTGACCGTCAGCCTTCTTAACGCCAAGGCGCTTAGACTCACTGTCACGACCGTTCTTAGTAGAGCCGACACCCTTTTTATGAGCAAAGAACTGTAAACTAAGTCTCAACATGATCTTACCTCCATCTTTTTGTGCGATCCCATCCATAGGAATCTGAATTTGAAAAATTACGTGGTTTACGACTCGTACGCCTTGTCGATAACAGATACATCCAGATAATCGTAATACTCCTCGATCATATCCTCAATCTGCTTGTAATAAGCCATGAAGATGCCCGAAACAGCATAACGCTTGTAATCGTCCTCCTCAAATTCGGGGAGAGCCGACTTGGACTTGACCGAGATCTTGGTGGTGGATTCATCGATATTATAATCAATATGCGATGCGTACGCCACTTCAACGGTATTGATGATGAGCATGGTCATTGCCGACAGTGCCGCGCAAATGATATCGTCACCCTCTTGTCCGTAACCCGTGTGTCCCTGTTCCTCGAAGCCGTAGAAAATTCCGTCGCTTCTGAAAAATACCAGCTTGGTCATAAAAACCGAAAATTAAGCTTCGATCTTGGTGATCTGAACCTTGGTGTAAGGCTGTCTGTGACCGATCTTCTTCTTTTCGTTCTTCTTGGGCTTGTACTTCATAACGTAAATCTTCTTGTTCTTGCCGTTCTTCAGCACAGTAGCGGTTACCTTAGCGCCGTCAACGGTGGGAACGCCTGCCTTAAAGCCTGCGTCGGTAGAAACTGCAACGACCTTATCAAAAACGATCTCGCTGCCTTCCTCAACATTGAGCTTCTCGACATAGATGATGTCCTGCTCGAGTACCTTGTACTGCTTTCCGCCGGTTTCAATTACTGCAAACACGAAAAGCACCTCTCTTTCATATAGTCTCGCTAAATTCGGCGATGCAATCCTTTAAAAAACTGCATACTTAAAAAGCCTATTTTATGCGGCACTATATTTTAGCATATATCCGATTTTTTGTCAAGGGGTTTTTGAAAGTTTTTCACAATATTTTGATATTTTTTTCGTGCAAATTGACACCTATCTTGCACGCCACTCTCCCCTTGCGCATTTTGCACTGTGCGTCTTTATTTCACCCTGATCGGGAACTGTACTTCTCTTTCGGGATTGCCGAATTCGGGCGTGCCGTCCTCCTCAAAGATGACGGGCGCGATCCAAACGGAGCGTCCCGACCAGCCTGTTCCTGCGACAAGGTTGGCGTGATAGATCATCCAGACGCTGCCGTCTGGCGCAGTACAGAAGGAGTTGTGCCCCGGTCCGTAGCACACGTGCGGACGGTTTCTGAACACGGGCTTGGTGGATTTTCCCCAAGAAGCTACGTCCATGGGATCGTCGCCCGTCAGCGTCAGCATGCCAAGGCAATAATAGTCGGTCCAGCTGCCCGAGGCGGAATAAACAAGGAAGGTCTTGCCATCGTGCTGCAGCACCGCGGGTCCTTCGTTGACGTAAGGCTGACCGTTCTTTTCCCAGGAATATTCGGGAACGGACAGGCAGACGCGCTCGGAGTCAATGGTGCAAGGATCGCTCATGTGCGCAATGTAAATGTTTTGCGCCACGTTGACGTCTCCCTCCCAGCCCGACCAGATGAAATACAGCTCGCCGTCCAGCTGCATGACCGTGCCGTCAATTGCCCATTTGTCGGAAGGATCTGTGATCTGCCCAACCATTTCAAAGGGCTCGGTAGGATCTTGTGACGTGCCCTTGAGCACGTACATGCGGTGCGTTTCGTTGTTGCCGTTATCCGCAGCTACGTAAATGTACCACGCGCCGTCAATATAATGCAGCTCGGGTGCCCAGTATTCCTTGGAATACATGGTGTCCGCAGGGGCTGTGTAAACGCGTGTGCCGTTTTGCTTGAGCTCTGCAATCGAGGGTACTTTGGCAACGCAAACGCCGTTTCCGGCAGAATAGCAGTAATAATATTCGCCATCATGCTGTACGACCCAAGGGTCACCACCGCCGTCATGTACGGGGTTTTTCACGGTTTGATAGGTAAATTGCACGGTTATTTCCTCCTCTATAGGCATTTCGGTTGTGGGTGCGGTAGTTGGTGCTTCGGTGATTGCTTGCGTTGTTTCGGTTTCCGAGGGTGTCGGGGGTGTGCAAGCCGCCAGCGTCAGGCTAAGGGCAGCAAGCATCAACAATGAAAATATTCGCGCATAGTTTTTCACGGTGTTCCCTCCTTGTATTATTGATTCTTATCTTTGGTTCATTCCATCTACCGTCTCGCAAGGTTTGGCGGTCATTTCGACCCAAGCGGGGTAAAAGCCGCTGCGCAGCGCGTTGCGTACCGACTTGATATTGCTCCATGCGGCACAATAGAACGGTACTTTGCCGCGGTTGAGTATCTCGATAGCAAGGCGGCTTGTCAGCGCCGAGGCAATGCCCTGTCTGCGATACGCGGGCAGTACGTCAATGCCGATCTGCCACATGGTGTCGCAGTCAGCCGAGCAGCCCGCAAGACCGATCAGCTTGTCGCCGTCGTATGCGCCCACACCCAGCACGTCAAGGTGCGCCCTGTCCTTGCACAGCGCGTTCGACCATTCGGGCAGGTAGAGGTCGGCAAAATCGGGCGGAGTCAAAATGCGCATTTCGTAGGGACCGGCGTCCTCGACGGTCCGCCCGTAAAGCGCATCCACATCGGGCAAGAAATACTCCGCCATAAAGCAGATCTTCTGCCCTTTTTGCATCAGAGCCTCGTTAAGCACGTGCATATTGGGCGTTTCAAACAGATGCTCCACGGGGTATTTGCCAATATAGCTTTGGGTGATCTCGCGAAATTCGGGCAAGACAGATGCCACCACGTTGCTCCCGTACGACACAAGCTGGCAGGAAAACGGCAGCTTCAAGTATCGGCGCCGCTGCTCGTTTGCCTTTGAGAGCACGATCCCGTTTTCGCTTTTTTCAAAGTCAGACGCCTCGGCACACAAGTCGGCAGCCGATTGCGCCATGGCGATTTTTAATATCTCTTGGTTGGTCATTCTCTTTCTCCTTTACGGAGTATAATCCTTTAAAATTTCCATAATATCCTGCCGATACACGTTGCCGTCAAGCACGTCACCGCTGGGCGAGAAGGACAGGCAGCGCACGTCGCGCGGATCTTCCACGTAAGGGTTTTCGGGAATCAAGTCCGTGAAATACTCTGCGAGATATTTAAGCGCGTTGCCCTCGGGAAAAATCACGTTGCCCTCGTTTTCAAAAATCTCCAAATCGGCAAAAGCGGCGAGAACTTCTCTTGTTTTTCTGTTATACGGATTGTCATCCGTCGCACTCACCAGCCACGCAGGCTGAAGGCGTATCGGTATGCCGCACTTCTTTACCTCGGCGGCAAACTGCTTCACAAGGCAGAGCGGTATGGTTTCCTGATGAAAGGCATCCACCGACAAAAGCAGATCGTTGACGCCGCACGCGGCAAGATGCTCGGCTACTGCGCGGATCTTTTCAGGATTTTTTGCAAAATAGCCGTTGGTAATGACCTGTCGCTTGGGAATTTGCAGCTCGCTTGCGGCTCTCATGATGGCATACACCGCGTCCGGGTACAAAAGCGGCTCACCGCCAAAGGTCATAACGGTTTTGATGTCATACACCGCTGCAACACGGCGCACGGCATCCGCCGCGATTTGCGGATCAATGCGCTCACCGCACGCCGCATGATCGCCCTCGGAGCAATGCTTGCACTTGCCCGTGCAGGCGTTTGTCACAACAAATTCGATTTTGTTCAGGTTTCTAAGATATGGGTTTTTCATAGGTTTTCAATGTCTATTTCATACGCACCGTCGATCAGCACGTAATTTACGCCGTGTTGTTTTGCAAGGTGCAGAATCTCGGCATTATCGTCAAGCACCACCTGCATGGTGCAGTCACTGTCGTCAAGGCGGGTTTCGATGACGCTTGCGTAACGCTTGACGTCGTCAAAATGGGTGCGAATGTAATGCTCGCTCATGACAAGGCAGTAATACTTGATACAGGAAAGATACTCCGCGCCAAAATCAGATTGCCAATCAAACGGGATATAACATCCCTCGACGATCAGATTTTGCTCGTTTTCGATGGCGGTTTTGATCATTTCCCGCACGATGGGCCAGAGATATGCGGTCAACTCACACTCGTCACTCATAGGGGTAAGGGCGGTATTGCCGCTACGGATCAGCCCCATTTTGAGGTGATCGATGGAAAGATATGGATAGCCGTATTTTTCCAGCAGTCTTTGCGCCAGCGCGGTCTTGCCCACGTGTGATGCACCTGTAATCAAGATGATTTTCGACTTGCTCATATCAACCTCGCAAAATTTTATCCATGGGCTTGCCCTTGGCAAGCTCGTCCACCAGCTTATCAAGATAGCGTATCTCACGCATCAGCGGCTCTTCGACCGCCTCCACGCGCACACCGCAAACCGTGCCCGTGATCAGGGTGCGGCTGGGGTTGAGCGCAGGGGCTTGGCGGAAGAAATCACCGTAAGTCAGATCGCTCGCAATGGCTGCCTCGATCTGCTCGTGTGTATATCCCGTCAGCCATGCGGTGACGGTCAGCACCTCGTCGCGCGATCTTCCCTTTTTCTCCGCTTTGGCAATCAGCAGCGGATAGACCGTGGCAAACGCCATGTTATATACCTTTTCGTTGCTCATATCATGTCCTTTCGCCACGCTTTGCGGCAACCAAAATTATGCGGATGGCGGCAATCAGCGTACCAAGTGCCATGATGCCAAGAATGATGCCCGGCTCAATAGGCAGCGACACCGAAAATGCGATCAGGAACACGGGCTTGCCGATGTGTACCAGAAAATCGGGATAGGTCAGCTCCAAGAGCAAGAACAGCAAGCCGAACACGAGATTTGTGCCGATCCAAGTGCCCAGCACGGTCAGCTTGGTGCACTTTTTCTGCGCGGCTTTTTCGGGCTTGAGCGCAAGCATGACAAGGTTTGCCATGGGAACGAGCATGACCCAGATCAGCAAGAATACGTAGCGGAAATCGTAAAACGCATTCTCAAATGCGGTAAAGGTTGCGCAAATGGCAGCGCCCGTGAACACAAAGACCACGATGGCAAGCACGCACAGCGCAAGGTATTCGATCACGCGGATTTTGAAAGTGCCGCGCTGCTTGATCCCCTCCAAAAACGCGCCTGCGCGTGTTCCCTTGCGGTTGCCTGCGGCAAGATTGAAGATCTGCAGCAGCAAAAGGGCTGCGAGCACGATGATCATATCGTAAGGAAAATGCAGCACGATGCTGGGCAGCGCGTCATATACGCCAAGCGCGTTGTTGCTTGCGTAAAGCCCGATATTGCTAAAGATCAGCACGAGATCTGCGGCGGCGTAGAGTGCGACAAGCACAGAATAGATCGCCTTGACCACGGGGTGCATAGCGCGCACGTAAAAATCATAGAAAAAGGTCAAAAAGCACACCACGGGCAAAAGGAACGCAAGGATCATGGGCAGCATGACCAGCGGCTCGCGGAAGCCGTTTGCAATAAAGCCCGACAGGCACTTATAGAAATCGTACATGTAAAAGCAGGAGAACAACAGCAGCACGCACGTAGCGGCGCGCACGGTCAGCGATTTTTTATCAATCGTTTTCATAGTTGCTATATCCTCCCGTGTAATTTTTGAAATTTGCGCTGACGTAATCCATGCTGACAAATTCGTCAACCGTCACGTCGCGCAGCGTGACCGTCTTGTAGCCGATTATGTCGGTATCGTGGTAGAGCTGATTGGTGCTCTTGACGCCATAGCAAAAGATTGCGCGGTCATTGGTATCTTGGCTGCTTGCATTATAAATGAAATCACCGTAGTTGATATGGTCATGACCGCAGAAAAAGGCTGCGATATTGGCATCACGGAGCATTTGGTAAGAGCCGTTGTTTTCATAGCCGTACAGCACGCCCTCGCGGTACTCCCCTTGCCCGTTCGCGGCAGACTTGTCAGAAGCAAGGAACTGATCGTATGCGTCCTGATACTCGTAAAGCGGAATATGGAAGAACGCCATGCCGATATAGTCCTTGTCCGCGGTCGCCTGTGCAAAGATGCTTTGCGCGTGCGCCAGCTGCTCGTCGTGCATGACGTCATAATCGTAGTCGGGCCCCATGAAATGATAGGTGTTGGAGTCGATGATATGCACGCGGTATTTGACGTCTGCAGTCTCGCGGCTGCTTGCGCGGTCGGATACAAGGTCGATATAGAAATTGGTCAAGCCGAACAGGTTGTCGTCCTCATAGTCCACGAATGCGGCAAATTTTTGATCTCGGATCTCGTTGCCGTCCGTGGTCACGTAGGATGCCACGACCTCGTTGATGTAATATCTGGGATAGTCGCCTTGGTTATCGTGGTTGCCAAAGGTAAGCGTGAACTTGGTCAGGCGACCGCCGCGCTCGGCAGTCAGGTTGGCGCATGCCTCGTTGAGCGTTGAAACAAGGCTTTTGACCACGCCCTTGGAGGCATACATGAAATTGTCACCGGTCAGAATGATCAGGTCGGGCTGCTCGCGGCGAATGGTGTCCTTGACAATGCCCAGCTGATGCGCCACGTCGGTTTCAATGCCAAGGTGCAGGTCTGCGATCTGCAAAATCTTGAAATCGTCATAGTATTGCATGGTCGTTCTGTACGCCTCAACGGGATATGCGTTTTTGCCTACGTCATGCGGCACGTCTCTGTATGCGGCGCAGCCTGCAAAGCTAAGCAACGCGCAGAGCAGCAAAATGGCAATGCGAGTTTTGTTCATGGTTCCCTCCAAAATTCAAGTGATTATTGGTACGCTTCGCAAATTTTAGCAAGTATCTCCACGTCCGCGGGGCAAAAGGCGTAGTCAGCGATCTCGGCGGGTGTGATCCACTTGATGTCGTTGTGCTCGATTTTTTGCGGCTCGCCCTCGGCAATGGTGGCGTGAAACAGCGTCAGGTGCACGGTCAGGTCGGGATATTCGTGCGTGACGTCCATAAACACCTCGCCCACGGCAAGCGTGATTGCAAGCTCTTCCCTGCATTCGCGCACAAGCGCCTGTTCTTTGGTCTCGCCCGGCTCAACCTTGCCGCCCACAAACTCCCAAAGCAAGCCGCGCGCCTTATGTGCGGGGCGTTGGCAGATCATAAATTTGTCGCCCTGCCATATCAGGGCTGCTACAACTTCGGTTGCTTTCATTGGCACACTTCTCTTTCGTCAGTTTTTTCCATTATATCAAAAAAACGCTGATATGTCAATGATTTTCGGCTTTTGCATATATCCCGGGCATTGCGGGAATATATTTTAAAAAAACGCTTGGGGGCTTTATGAAAAGATCGATCGGACTATGGCAGCTTGTCGGGTTTGCTGCAACCTCGCTTGGCGGCACGGTGCTGCACTTTTTATATGATTGGCTGGGAGAGGCTGCGTGGATCGCACCGTTCTCCGGCATCAATGAATCCACGTGGGAGCACATGAAGTTGCTGTTCTGGCCCACGTTTATTTTCGCGAACGTGCAAAGCTTTTTCTTTCGGGAGCGCAAGGATTTTTGGTGCGTCAAGCTGCGCGGAACGCTATGCGGACTTGGGTTAATTCCCGTGCTGTTTTACACCTACAACGGCGCGATCGGCAAATCGCCCGATTGGATCAATATCGCCATTTTCTTTATCAGCGCGGCGGTGGCGTACGTGTATGAGACGCGTTTGTTTCGGGAGAAAAGATTGCTCTGCAAACGCCCAAAAATCGCCCTGGGCGTGCTTTTTGTCATTGCCTTGGCGTTTATCGTGTTTACGTTTCAAGCTCCGCAGATCGGCATTTTCAGGGATCCCTTGACGGGGGCGTATGGGGTGGCGTCTTAATTGATGCGCCTGCATGTTGCGCGGCGGCAGCAAGCCGCCGCCCTACGTTTACTTGGCATAAAAAAAGAGGCGGATATAAAATCCGCCTCTAATGATCTCACGTTAGTTTATTGATGTTCGCTTCTATCTGCTTTATGACCTTGACAAACTCCTGGTCGCTCTTGCCTGTCGGATCGGGCAAGCCCCAATCGTCGTCAAAGGCTCTGCCGATAAAGGGGCAGCCGACTTCGCAGCCCATCGAGATTGCGATATCGGGCTTAGGAATCTTGTCTGCGGTTTTGCTGTACTGCGTAAGATCCATGTCAATGCCGTAAAGCTGCTTCATCAGGCGCACCGCATCACGGTTGATCTGCGGCTTGGTTTGTGTGCCTGCCGAATAAAAGTCAAACTCGTCACCGCGCAGGTGCTTGCCCAGCGCCTCGGCAATCTGGCTGCGGCAGGAATTATGTACGCAAATAAACGCTACCTTCTTTTTCATTTGAACGGACACCTTTCACCGATACATTGATTGTTTTGCGCCGAGTGCACGCACTTGATCTCACCAAGCTCCATTTGTACGCCAAGGTGCTCCTTGGCAAACGCAACGGCTTGGATGATGGAGATATAGGAATCGCGCTTGCAGCAACGGGGGCCGCCAACCTCTCCGATTGCACCAAGTGCGCAAGAGGTCATCTTGTTGGAAAGTCCCCACGCCTCGTTTGCAAGCGGAGTTGCGCCCGTGACGATAGACACGAACATGCCCGAGCTGACGCCTGCACCGCAAGCACCCCAAAATCCGCATGCGCCGCCGGGCACTTTTTTACCCCTTGCCTGCATTTCGGACAGCGCTTTTGCAAGGTCAATATCACCGCCCGCGTTTTTATAGGCGGTTAAAAGTGCCGAGCCGACCATGACGTGATGCTCGGGGCCGTGCATATGGCAGAACGGCAGCGCCATCATCTTTTGCATGATCTCAATAGGATTCTTGGATTTCTGGGCAAGGCACACGCCCACAATGCTATCCATTCCCTGCGTATGGCACTCGTTACATACGTAGTGACCGTTCTTGCAAGCGGTCTTACTGTTCTCTTTTCTGTGGCAGATGGCACATTCCATCAATCTCTCGTTTTCCAAATATTGCAGCGGCGCACCGCAGATCAGGCATTCGTCTTTCATCTTTGTCTGTCCTTTCTGTGAAATCAAACCGTCACTTTGCTTATTATACCATAAATCCGCGCTGCTTTCAAGGTGTTTATATGAACACGGAATGCAAAAATCATATTGCATGATCCACTGATTTGTGATATAATGATTTTGTAACACAATATGATTTTTGAGGTTTGACTATGGAAAATGTTAAAATTCGTCTTGAAACGGAAAAAGACTACAGAGCCGTTGAGGAGCTGACGCGCGAGGCGTTTTGGAACGTGTACGTGCCCGGAGCTTCCGAGCACTATTACGTGCACATGATGCGAAATCACCCCGACTTTATCCCCGAGCTTGCGTTCGTGCTGGAAAAGGACGGCGAGATCATCGGCAACATCATGTACACGAAAGCATGGCTGGAGGACGAGCATGGAGAGCGCAAGGAGATCCTTTCCTTCGGTCCGCTTTGCGTTGCCCCAGAATACCAAAGGCTCAAGCTTGGCAAGCTGCTGATCGAGCATTCCTTTGAAGTGGCACGCAAGATGGGATATGACGTCAACATCAACTTCGGCAATCCCGGCAACTACGTCAGCCGCGGATTTGTCAGCTGCAAAAAGAAGAACGTCAGCTTTGTCGTGGACGGCAACTTCCCCACGGCGCTGCTGGTCGCTGAGCTTGTACCGGGTGCGCTTGACGGAAAAAAGTGGATGTATATTCCCTCCACCGCAGCCGATTGCTGCGATGACGAGGCTGCCGTTGCAGCCTTTGACGCAACCTTACCGCCCAAGCAAAAGGAGTGGAGACCGAGCCAAGAGGAGTTCTATATCTACAGACATTCCTCGGTGGTCAGATAAGAGCAAAAATGCCGATGAGATTTTGTATCTCATCGGCATTTTCCTTGCAAATTTGTGTTGAAATTTATTCCACGGTGTGCTATAATAGCAGCATCACGTGAATTTTGTCGGGAGATTGTTATGCCAAACCGATTTATCAACCATATCAAAAATCTGCTTTTGCCCTGTCTTGCGTTTTCGGTCACGACAGGCTTTATATCTGCCATTCTTGTCACGGCGTTCAAGCTGGCTGCCGAGCAGGTCATCCACACCTCGTCCAACCTGTACGACGCGGTGCGTCAACGCCCCGTGTGGCTGCCTTTGATGGTGCTTGGCGCGGCGGTGATCGGCTTGATCTCAAGCCTGATCCTCTCGGTTTCCCGCAGCTGCAGAGGCGGCGGTATTCCCACCTCGGTTGCTGCCATTCGCGGCTTGGTGGGCTTTAAGTGGCTTGCAAGTGTGTTCATTCTGCCCTTTTCCGCGTTGCTGACCTACTTTGGCGGCGTACCGCTTGGCACGGAAGGTCCTTGCGTGCAAATGGGTACTGCCATTGGCGAGGGCGTGATTCGATGCCTTGGCTGGAAAAAGCACAAAAGTTGGCGTCGCTACGCCATGACGGGCGGCGCATCCGCAGGCTTTTCAATTGCCACGGCTTCCCCTATCAGCGCGATCGTTTTTTCCATGGAAGAGCTGCACAAGCGCTTTTCCCCCATGCTGCTTACGTTCGTTTCGGTTTCCGTACTGACCGCGCAGGTCACCACGCAGCTTCTGGCGTCTTTTGGCATTGGATCGGATAAGATGTTCCATCTGACCGAAATCCCCGCTCTTTCGCCCAAGCTTTTGTTTGCCCCCTTGCTGATCGGTATTTTGTGCGGTGCTTGCTCCATTCTCTTTACGCACTTTTATCACCTGATCGATCACACCATGCGCCGCGTTCTCGGTAGGCTCTCGATCAAGATCGTGTTCCCCGTCCTGTTTGCCGCAGTCAGCCTGGTCGGCTTTGGACTTGCCGAGGGTCTTGGCAGCGGTCATTCCTTGGTTGACTCCTTGCTGGAATGGCGAAACGTATGGTACGTACTGTTCCTGATCTTCTTTGTGCGCATGATCTTCATGATGATCGCAAACACCTCGGGCGTGAGCGGCGGCGTATTCTTGCCCACGTTGGCGTTCGGTGCTATTCTTGGCTCGCTTGGCTTCCGCGGCATGGAGGTGCTTGGTTGGATTGGCGACGAGCATTACGTTTTGATGGTGGTGCTGGGCATTACCGCATTCCTGAGCGCAACCTCGCGCATTCCCATTACGGCTTGCGTGTTTGCCATTGAGGCATTGGGCGGAATTCATAACGTGCTGCCCCTGATCATTGCCACAACCGCTGCGATCCTTGTGGTTGAGATCTCCGGCGTAGAGGATTTCACAGACACCGTGATTGAATCCAAGATCCACGCCATTACCGATGGAAAACGCCCCACGGCAATCACAGTACCGCTCACGGTCAAACGCAAAAGCTTTGCGGTTGGCAAGGAAATGCGCGATATTCTGTGGCCCAATTCGTGCGCAGTGGTCAGCTTTGAGCGCACCACCCACAACAAGCACCATTCTTGCATTGAAGAAGACGACGTGATCACCGTGCACTACAATACCTATTCCCCTGCCGAAACCGCACTGGAGCTTGAGGATCTTGTGGGCGTGCAGTCCGAAGATGTTTTGAAGGTCATGATTCCCTGCGACGATCAAGCCCCCAGCCCTGAATTGACGCAAGTATAAAAATCACCGCCGACGAGGTTTGCTCGTCGGCGGGTTTTGTTTCGCGCGGTGTAGTTATGTTTTATACAAGTATCACGACCACGATCAAGCCGATGATCAGCAGCCATATAAGCACAATGGGCAAGGCGTAGTACCACTTTTTCGGCTTGCCGTCCGCCCACAGGTCCTTGGCTTGCTCGCGGTGCTGCGCGTACACGTCCTTGGGAATGCACCTGACCGTCAACGCCACCAGCAGCGGCAGAATGATCAGATCGTCCAGATACCCCAAAAACGGAATGAAATCCGGGATCAGGTCAATGGGCGACAATGCGTACGCCACCGTGAAAACGGCAAACACCTTGGCATACCACGGTGTTTTTTTATCTCCCAGCGCAAGAAATACTGCGGGAACGTCGGTTTTTAATTGTTTTGCTCTGTCTTTCAAGTTCATCATATCAATCCAAAATGCTTTGCAAGTCTGTCGCAGACCTCTTGCCTTGTGTCGCGGTCACTATTCTCGCGCACCAAGGTGAAAAAGCCGCTGCTTGCGTACTCGTCATAGTGCGCCTGGCTGTTGATGCGTGCAAGCCCTTGGCGGTAGTTTTCCATCACGGCGTCGGGATGGTCGCAGCTGTCGATCACGTTCAAAAGGAATTGCTTATCGGGGTCTTCCCTGTCAAAGAACCGCTCCACGCTCATAGACATAGGCGAGAGCAGCACGGCAACGTGGTCATAATCCGAGATTTCGCGCAGCAAGTCCACGGGGATATTGGTATCCACGATCACCTTTTGATTTTGCGATATTGCGATCAGGTGTGCGACCTCAAATTCTGCAGCCTCGCGCCCCACGGCATAGATCCACCGCTCGTACTCCTCGGGCGTGCGCGTGACAAACTCGCGCCAATCGGTCAGTTGCCTGTTATAGCAAAGGTCGGGATGCGTCAGGGGTGTTGCCACCTTCTCGGACACGTCCATATGGTAGTTCTCGCCGCATTCGATCATGCCGTAACGCTCGGCAAGCATGCGCACCGCGGTGGATTTGCCTGCGTACGCCGTGCCTGTGATGAAATACACGTTTTTGAGATAATGCTTTAAGACGTTATTATGAATTTTCATGGCATTCTCCTTTGCCAATTTGCTGTTGCCACGCATTCCGCGTCATACGGTAAACATAATGCGGCGTGCCGTCCTCGTCGTCGTATTGCTTGATGCGCTGCATACCGATCGAGGCTGCGGTGGCGTAGGACGCAACGTTTGTGCAGGTCATGTAGGAATAGACCTCGTCAAAATCGGTGTGCGTAAAGCACCAATCGCGCACGGCAGCGGCTGCTTCCTTGGCGTACCCCCGTCTCCAATGGTGCTTACTGATATGATACCCGATCTCGGGCAGCCACGCGCCGTCAATGGGCTGCATGGTGATGCCGCAATCCCCGATAAACTCGCCGCTCTGCCTGAGCTCGATCGCCCAAAGTCCAAAGCCGTGCTTTTGATAGTTATCAAGACTCCAATCAAGCCAACGCGCAGTGCCCTTTTGGTCATAAGGCTTGGGATAATGCTGCATGGTTTGCGCGTCAGACAAAATGGCGTACAGCGCGTCAAAATCCGCATGCGTATATTCTCTGAGCACAAGGCGTTCTGTTTCAAGTATGCGTTTCATCGTAATTCTCCGAGGGGTATGTTTTATTCAACCCTTATTATAACAAAAAACGCGCGAGGTGTCAACGATAAAAAAAAAGAGCAAGGGCTGTGCCCTTGCTCTTTTTGAATTATTCGTCCTTTGCAACAACAGCGTCAACCTTGCCGTCGCCATCGGTGTCTACACCGACCACGTCAACAATACCGTCGCCGTCTACGTCGATGCCAACAGCGTCAGCCTTGCCGTCACCGTCGGTATCTACCACGATCGCGTCAACCACGCCGTCGCCGTCTACGTCAACTGCAACTGCCACGGTGGGGTTCTTGTCAGCCTTCTTGATGCCGATCAAGCCAACGATCAGGATCACAACTGCCAACAGTGCGGTCAGCGCACCAACTACGATCAGCGAAATACCGATCAGGTTGTTCAGCACTGCAGCAAGCAGACCGCAGATCAGCAGTACGAGGATCAGCACGCCAAAGATCATCTTGACCAGCTCAGCCTTGAGCTGCATGAACTTCTTCTCTGCCTTGATGATGCGGATAATGGGCAGAATGATGAGATACAGTGCGATCAGACCGCACAGTACCCAACGGATGATGGACATAATCAGGCCAACCAAAGCAGGAACGCCAACACCCGTGATACCGATGGCGATCAGCGCGGTAATGACACCGTAGATTGCCAATGCTACGCCTACAACCATGGTCACGATAGAAAAGATCAGGTCAAATTTGCCCTTTTTCTGCTTGATGGAAACAATGCCACCGATCAGGTTGGGAATGGTGGTCAACACCAAGGAAATACCGATCAGAGCGAATGCTACGCTGAGCACGGTACTAAAAATTCGCGGGAACGCCAGTACCAGCGCGCCTGCGCCGATCAGCAGTCCTGCAAACAAAAGGTTGATGATGACCGAAACGATCACGTTTGAGATAACAGCTTTTTTGTTCATAATAAAGCTCCTTTATGTAATAAAATTTTGGAAACGAATTAAAGATCGTCAGGATTGACGCCTGCGGGGAGAGGGATACCGTCAAAAGCGGACGGACTCTGCTCTGCTTGCGGCGCGGGCTGCGCTGCCTCGGGTTGTTCTGTTGCTTGCTTTTTGATAATCAAGCCAAAGACAAGCACGAATACTGCCAAGGCAATGGCGAGCAGCATCTCAAGAGCAAAGGAACTGTACATATAAATTCTTAAATACGTAACATATGCATTTAAGTCCATGATGCCCGATTCAACGTTGTTCATCAGTATTCTTCCGAGAATCAGATTGATAAGCGAAAGCAGATTGGGAATCAGGATTATCAAAGCAACGGCGGGCTTGTGCAGCTCGGCTTTGATCTGCAGCCATTTTTGCTTTGCACGCAGCACGCTGATCGCATACACGGCAAGCAGATAAAGGGCTACGATTGTGGTAAACAGCATATACACAACGCTTATGTAAGAAAGAAGCGTGAGCAAGTCGCCCATTGACATGGCTATATTCAGTCGGTAGTAAAACTCAATTATCAAGTTCTGCGCAAGTCCGGCCACCCAATTCAGCACACATGCAATCATCCAGATCACACTGACAATCAGCGTCAGTATGGAAAAGATGAGACCAAACACGCCCTGCTTACGCTTGGCTTGCTTGATGCCATAGATCAGCAGAAGGACGGTAGGCAGCATGACCGCAAGGCACAAAAAGATGCCTGAGGGCAGCGAGAAGGAGGTGCTTGAAAGGCTGCTTGCAACTATTACGTTGAGAATCAAGCTCAACACGCCGCAGCCTGCGTACAAAAACAACATGGCGGACGTGAGTATGGAGTTCATTCTGACAGTTTTAGCGTTCATATCATACCTCCTGATTTTTGCGTATCCACGCAAGCGCATCGGCTGCGAGAATGTCGGATAGATCCTGTCCTGCCGCAAGTCGCTCTCGTGCCAGCGTGGAGCTGACGTGTGCGTATGCGGGGTCTGCGGGGAGATACAGCGTGCGTGCACGGGGGTTATGCGCCAAATTCCAGGACGCGTGGATCTGCTCGTAGGCAAAATCCTGCTCGTTGCGCACGCCCTTGACGATGCAATCTGCGTCAAGCTCGTC
This sequence comes from Eubacteriales bacterium, assembly GCA_045660125.1. Classification (GTDB taxonomy): domain Bacteria; phylum Bacillota; class Clostridia; order Oscillospirales; family CAG-272; genus SVQP01. Next base: position 15,260 of record JAZRDG010000012.1, read on the forward strand.
GAATGCGTCGATCAGCATACCGCTTTTGATGAGCACGCTTACGTTCGGTATATCTGCACAGGTCAGGCGCGCGATCTCGGCACGCTGCGTGCTGTCAAAGGCGTATTGCTTGACCTTGGCATCCTTGACGTAGTTGGTCATATCGTTGTTCATGATCAGCACGATCACCTCGTCAAAGATCTCGGCAGCGGCGGCAATCACCTGCTTATGCCCCAGCGTCATGGGATCAAAGCTGCCCGGGATGATGGCGCGGCTCATTCCGCGTCCTCCATAACAGGCTCAAGAATGGTAACGAACGAGGAGGCGTGATGCGTTTTGCCTACCACACGGTAGCGGTCGCAAAGCGCGAAATGCTTACCCCAGATGTTCTCCTTATCCGATTCGCAGATCACGCGCGCACCGGGCTTTAAGAGATCGTAGCGCAAAAGCAGCAGCAGCGACTCGGAAAGCGCGTCGGATGCGTAGGGCGGATCCAAAAATACGATATCGTATTGCTCCCTGCCCTGTCTGCTCTTCAGGAAATCGGCATAATCCGACTTGACCACAAAGCAATCGGGCGCGAGCTTGGTTTTGAGCATATTTTTGTAGATGACGTCCACGGCGGGCTTGGATTTATCCACGATGATGGCGTGGCGCGCACCGCGCGATACGGCTTCAAGTCCCATTTGTCCCGAGCCTCCGAACAGATCCAGTACGTCTCTTCCCTCAATATCAAATTGGATCATGGAAAACACGGCTTGTTTGACTCTCTCGGTAGTAGGACGGGTGTCCGTGCCCTCCAAGGTATAAAGCTTGCAGCCTCTTGCCTTTCCTGTAATAATTCTCATCATAGTAATCTATCTCTTTTCCTTAAAATATGCGATAATTGCGTCTGCATCCTTTTCTCCGATGCCCTTGATTGCCAGCAGCTGCGCTTTATCTGCGCGCTTGACGGCTTGCAAGCCGCCCGGCATTTTTAAGAGTGCCGCTGCCTTGGCAGGGCCGATGCCCGGGATCTGCGTTAATGTGGAGGTCACCAGCGTTTTGCCCTTGGCTTTTTTCATGCTGCCCACGGTATAGCGGTGCACCTCTTCCTGTATGCCGTAAATAAACTGAAACACCGCGGTCTCCTTTGCGATGCTGATCTCGTCCCGGTCTGTGCAAAGCGCGCGCGTTTTATGAAAGTCATCCTTGACCATACCGAAAATCGGCACGTCAATGCCCATCTCGCGTGCAAGCTCGCGCACCACGCCTACGTGTCCGCGTCCGCCGTCCAAAAGGATCAGGTCGGGATATTCCGAAAAGCTGCCCTCTGCGTCTGCCAGGTGGGCAAAGCGGCGCGAAAGTGCCTCTCGCATGCTGGCATAGTCGTCGGTTCCCTCGACCGATTTGATCTTGAAGGTGCGATAATCGCGCTTTGAGAACGTGCCGTCCTTGGTCACGATCATGCCTGCTGTCAAGTGCTCCTTGCCGAAATTGGAGATATCGTACGCCTCGATGCGCGCAGGATAGCTCTCCAGCTCCAGTATATGCGCAAGACGCAGCAAAACTCCCTCGCGCTTGCTTTCATGCGTTGCACTTTTCTCGGCAACCTCACGTGCATTTGCGGTCACGGTCTCGCACAGCGCGCGCAGCTGTCCCCGTTCGGGCGTGCGCAGCTCGACCTTGCGCCCTGCAAGCTTACCTAAAAATTCGGCAGCCGTGGCGCGCGTGTCCTCGTCGGGCGAGAATGAGATCAGGATCAGCTTGGGAATATCCGATCGACCTCTGTACAAATCGCAGATAAACGACACGAGCGAATCGTGATCGGTGATATTTTCTTTATCAAACAGGTAATCCTGCTTGTCGGTACAAACGCCGCCGCGCACAAAGAATACCGAGAGCGCGGACAGTACGCCATCGTCGTACAAGCCGAATACGTCGTAATCGTCATCGGGTGCGCCAACCACGCTTTGCTTTTGCGAAAGCCTATCCAGCGCGGCAATGGTATCGCGGCAAACTGCTGCCGCCTCGTACCGCTCCTGCTCTGCCAAGGCATACATCTGCTCGGTCAGGCGGCGCTTTTCGGCGGCGGTATTGCCGCGCAGCAGCTCAGCGGCGGTATGGATCTTGTCAGCATAATCCTCGGGAGTTACCTTGCCCGTGCAAACGCCGCAGCATTGCTTGATCTGATAATACAGGCAGGGGCGCTCCTTGCCGATCTGCTCGGGAAATTTGCGCTTGCAGTTTGGCAGCTGCAAAGCCTTTTGCAACGACCCGATCACCGCATACACGGTGGACGTGCCCGAATACGGCCCGAAATACTTGCCCTTATCCGCCTCGCGCTTACGCGTCATGACCACGCGCGGATAGGTCTCGTCGGTGATCTTGATATACGGATAGGACTTTGCGTCCTTTAGCCTGATATTGTACTTGGGGGTATATTGCTTGATCAGCGTGTTTTCAAGGGAGAGCGCTTCGATCTCGGTTTCGCACAGAATGTAGTCAAACGCGTGCACGCGCTCGACCATACGCGCGGTCTTGGCGTTCTTTTCACTGTTTTGAAAATACTGCGACACGCGGTTTTTGAGCTTACGGGATTTGCCCACGTAAATGACCTTGCCCGCGGCGTCCTTCATGATATACACACCCGGGGTCAAGGGCAGCGCGTTTGCTTTATCCAACAGCTGCTGCAGTCTTTCCTGATCTGCCATAGCGTCCTCCTTTCTTGCAATTACGAAAAAAACGGTGTGCGGACACTTTGCCATGTCCCCTCACACCGTTTTATACAAGCCGTTTGCCTTATTCGGAGAAGCCGGAATTGATGAGTGCCTGCAAGCCCTGCAGTGCAAGCTCTTCATCCTGTCCATCCGCAGTCAGCGTAACAGACATGCCCTTGGCAATACCCAAAGACAAAACGCCCAAAAGGCTCTTTGCATTGACCTTGCGTGCTTCCTTCTCGATCCAGATCGAGCATCTGTAGCTATTCGCCTTCTGAATGAAGAAGGTGGCAGGTCTGGCATGCAAACCGCTCGCATTGGTAATAACAACTTGACAAGACTTCATATATTTCTCCCGTTCCTTTGATAGTAATACAGACAGTTCTACTACCATAAGTATAACAAAAGCGCGTGTCAAAATCAAGCGTCATTCTATAGGAATTTTTGACAAGTGCATCAGCATATTTCCGTCAATTTGCACAATTTTCTTGACGGTTGATTTATCTTGCTAAAATCAGCCCTGTTCAGGCTCCTCGTGAGTCTGCTCGGTGATCTGCAAAATGCGCACGTTGACCGAAACGGTGTCGGTATAAATCTCCAAAACCTGTCCGGGTGTGAGCATGTAAGAGCCGCCGATCACCAGCGTTCCCTGCTCCAGCTCGCCGGGTACGGAGCGGATCACGCCCTTGACGCACAAGGGGGCTTGCTCGCCGTTCGTCTGTTGCAGCACAGACACTGCGCTGCCGTCAATATGCTCCTCGTGCACGGCAAGCGCACCGATGCGCAGGCCTGTTGCACCGTCATATACGGGGTCGCCGCTATCCAGATAGTCAGCATAGCTTTGATGTGCATTCTCGATCTCGAAATACACCATATAAGATTCCCCTGCCTCGACGCGCGCGTTGGGATCGTAAATAAAGCAACGGTATACAACGCCCGCAATGCATGCGGCGATCAGAAATCCGATAAAGATATCTATAAAAATACCGCCCGAGGTAAACAGCTTTCTATTCTTCTCTGCTTTGCTCATATCAAGACTCCCCTTCCGTGATCTGCAGCTCCACGATTGCAGCGTCGCCCACAAGTCCGCTGAAACGGCAGGTATACTCCTTGCCTACTGCGATCTTGATTTTGTCTGCAAAGTAACCAAGCTTATAGTTGTAGTCAGCCGTCGTGCGTACGACAACGTATACGTCCGCAGTGCCGTCCTCGTTATTTTGCGTGGATACCGAAAGCACCTCGCCTACGGGCGTGCTCTCCTCTTGTTCCAGCACGAACACGTTACTGTCAGGCAATACCACGCATTTTCCCTCTGCGTCAAACGCAAGCTCTGCGCGAACGTCCTCTACCAGCAGCGTATACGTAATTTCTTTTTGTGCATAGCGCGTTGCAAAATAGTTGCCCAGCGCATAAACACCCCAAGCAGCACCCGCGATAACGGCAAGCAGCACGATCACGATCAGAATATCCACGGCAATGGGCAAGCCCTTTTTGCGGGGCTTTTTCACCTTGGGGGCTTTATGGATCTTCTTCTTGCTTTCGCTGACGGGCGCAAAGGTAGCTTCCGGCGTGATGCTGGATGCCTTTTGATCGTCCGTGGCGATTTGATTTTTCTTATGATCAGACATGAAAATGTTCCCCTTCTTAATAATCTTATCTTGTACGGAATGCGATATCCGAGCGTTCTACGTTGCCCGTATGCGATTGCACCGCACGCACGTGCATCTCGTATTGTGTGCGTACGCTTGCAACGGTTGTGCCAATGACCAGCCAAAACAGACCGAACAGGCTTGCATTATTCATCATGTTGCAGGAAATGCTCATGACCAGCACGCCGACAACACCCGCAAGTCCTGCGCAAACGCGCGCCTTGGTTGCGCGGTGACCGCCCCAATGCAAATAGGTCAGCACACCGATCATAAACAGCAGCACTACGCAAGCAAGCATCAAAACGCCGATCCAGCCACACTCTGCAAGCAGCTGCAGATACGTGCTGGGGATCTCTGTGACGTGCTCCATACCGGGTGCGGCATAATATGCAAGCACGCGGTGCACCGCAAGATCACCAAAGCCAACGCCAAGCAGATTGTCACGCGACATTTGCAGCACGCCCTGATGGATCAGGCGTCTGTATGCAGCACCGTCCACGTGGGCAGTGATCACTTCAAATACAGTTTTTACAACGACATGGTTCTGAATACCGAACAGTGCGTTGAGCTCCTTATACCACACAGCACCGCAGCTAACGGGAAACGCAGCCAGCATAGCAGCGCTCAGGGTGCGATAGCTATAGGTAAATAAGAACAGCGCAATGGATACCGCAAAGCCGAGCCACACGCCAAATTGCATGGTCAAGGCGACCGAAACGCAGGCTGCGGATAAGCAAAGCATCTTCCAGAAAAAGCCCGTAATGGTGCGCTTGCCCATCAGACCGCCAAGCATGATCGGCAAAAGGATCATCAGCATGCCGCCCACCAGAGTGCTCTGTCCGAAATACGCATCGTATCTTGCAAACATCTTGGCAAACATGGTCAGATCCACGCGCGCGATGGTCATATCCAAAAAGTACAGGATCTGCGCCATGGGCAGCACGCTGAACACGGCAAGCACCGCGCCAGAAAACGCAAGCAGCTTGTAGCATCTGTCCAGCCACTCACGGGAGCGGATCAGATTGACCGTCGGGAAATACATGGCAATCAGCACCGCGTAACCAATACCGTACGCAACGCTGAGCAGCCCGCCCTGCGTCAATATGCTCTGCAGAGCAAAGACAGCCATCAGTAACAGCACCACGAAATCCAACAGGCGCACGTGCATAACGCGCTTACCGCGAATGAGCTTACTGACAAAGCCGATCAAGGTGACGGCAGAAATTGCGACTGCGCAAACCGCGGGATAGCCTGTCATCCACCAAAATCCGATCGTTGCCGCAGCAAGCAGCACGCCGCCCTCGGGAATATACAGCACGGTGATGGCAAGCACCAAAATCATCAGCACACCGGGCACGGCGGCAGGATGCACAAAGAAGGTCAAAGCACCGGTGCCTGCACCGAAGATCAGCGCAGCATACACCATCAGCGTACTGCCGCGTTCCCTTTCCGTGCTCTTTTTCAGCTGCTCCAGCCCAAGGTAAGAGCGCAGCACCATGCCTAAGAAACGGCTGCCAAAGGCAGCGCGATACAAGGATTTACCCGTGCAAAGCAGCGGCAGCGAGGCAAATGCAATGATAATGCCCGCAATTCCCCAGCCAAGGTCACCCGCATAAACAACCGAAAGCCTTTCTGCAACAAAGTACACGGCAGCGCCGACGGCGCCGTACATCAGGAAGAAAATACCGTATACGTTCAGCGGACAGTGAATGAAAAATTTGATCAACCGATCCAAGGAGCGCAATATGATGCTGTGCTCTATCAAAAAGGCACATCTTAGGCGCAGCTTGTGCAATCTATGGAGCAGCTTTCCGTCAGGTGCACCGAACACCTTGGTGCAGATCTCGCTCCAGCGATGCTCCAATGCGTCATAGGAAGTCAACAGTCTTGCGGGGAAGCTATTGATCAGCAAGGTATACAGCCAGAGTGACAGACGGTTGAACAGATGGAAAAACAGTGAGCCTACTTTTTTCTTTTTGGGCGCACTTTTTTGCTCGATCAAAACGCTCCCTCCTTTCAGTCGTTATCGTTTAACAAATCGGGTCTTTGGCGCGCGGTCTTTTCGGTTGCCTGCTGCAGCCGCCACGCGTCTATGTTGGCGTGGTGTCCCGAGATCAGCACGTCGGGCACCTTTACGCCATGCCATTCGTAAGGTCTTGTGTATTGGGGGTATTCCAGCAGCCCCGAGGAAATGCTTTCCTTTTCGTAGCATTCGGGATCGGCAAGCACGCCCTCGCAAAGGCGCGCCACGCAGTCAACCAGAATGCAGGCAGGGATCTCGCCGCCCGTGAGCACGTAATCGCCGATCGAAAGCTCCTCGTCCACGATCTCCTCGATCACGCGGCAATCAATGCCCTCGTAGTGTCCGCAAAGCAGCACCAAATTATCATACTGTGCAAGCTCCTCTGCCTTTTTCTGCGTGAGCACCTTGCCTGCGGGGGAAAGATAGATCACGCGGCGTGAGCCTGTAAAGCCGTCCTCAGCCTGCTTGCGCAGCACGCCCTGGAAGCAATTATACACGGGCGGTGCTGCCATCAGCATGCCCTTGCCACCGCCGTAGGGCGTGTCGTCCACGCGGCGATGCTTGTCCTCGGAGTAGTCCCTGATCTGGTGGGTATGCACCTCGATCGCGCCGCTCTTTTGCGCGCGCCCGATAATGCTTTCGCCAAGCACGTAGCCTACCAGCTCGGGAAACAGGGTCATAATATCAAATCTCATATGTATTCCCTTTCGATCAGTCCTCAAGCATGCCGCCGATGGGCGCGACCAGAATGCCGCGCTCGGGGTCAATGCCCTTGACAAATTCAGGTACGGCAGGCATCATGCGCTCACCGCTCGGGGTATCCACCACGTAAATATCGGCAGGACCCTGATCAAGCACCTCCGAGAGCTGTCCGTAAACCTTGCCCGTTGCCACGTCGACCAGATCAAGACCGATCAGCTCTGCGATCAGGTACTCGCCCTCGGGGATATGCAGATCCTCTCTTGCCGCGTGCAGCAGCTTACCGCGCAAAGCGTTTGCAGCCTCTACTGAGGTAATGCCCTCCAGCTCGGCAATGACAAACTGCTTGAACACCGACGCGCGGTTTACCTTGATTTCTTTCATGCCCTCTTTTGTGGGCAGATAAACGCGCTTGAGTTTTGCAAGCACCGCAGGGGTGTTGCACCAGCTTTCTATTTTAACAGCGCCCATAACGCCGTGTGTATTGACGATTTTTCCACACTCGGGAAATGCAATCAGTTTCATAATAAACGTCCTTTACTTATAGATAGTTATATTATATCACATTATTTAAAATAATGCAACAGTTATTTTATGCAAAAAACCTCCCACGGCAAAAATGCCGTGAGAGGTTTTGGGAACCCTGCAAAGCAGGATTTGATTTTTAGATATCCATCTTGACCTGACCCTGTGCAGCAAGCTCAGCCTTGTGCTTTTCCATAAGCGCATTGATCTTGGAAACGGGATCCAGCAGCTCGCTGATGGTGGTATCGTGGTTGAGAGTCTCAACGATGTAGGATACGTACTTGGACATATCTACCTCAACGAACCATTCGCGGTCTGCCAGCTCGGGGCGGCGGTACACCAGATTGGTGGACAGCACGCGGTCGATCACGCCGGACTCAAACGCCTTATCGAACTTATCGCAGCCGTCGGTAAACAGACCGAACGAAGCGCAAGCAAATACGCGCTTAGCTCCTCTGCTCTTGAGCTTGGTTGCAACGTCCAGGAGAGATTCGCCCGAGGAGATCATGTCGTCCACGATCAGCACGTCCTTGCCGTGCAGATCCTGACCGAGGTACTCGTGTGCCTCGATGGGGTTCTTACCGTTGACTACGATGGAGTAGTTACGGCGCTTGTAGAACATACCGATGTCCAAGCCCAGCACCGAGGAGTAGTACATGCATCTCTGCATTGCACCCTCGTCGGGAGAGATGATCATCATAGCATCCTTATCGATGACAATGTCGGGTACGCTGCGTACCAGTGCCTTGACCATCTGATAAGTAGGCTGAACGTCATCAAAGCCGTGCAGCGGAATTGCGTTACAAATTCTGGGGTCGTGTGCGTCAAAGGTAATGATGTTGGAAACGCCCATTGCGCAAAGCTCCTGCAGCATCAGTGCGCAGTCCAAGGACTCTCTTGCCTGTCTGCGGTGCTGTCTGCCCTCGTAAAGCATGGGCATGATAACCGTGATTCTTCTTGCCTTACCTGCGATTGCGGCAATCACGCGCTTAAGATCTGCATAGTGGTCGTCAGGACTCATCGGAACGGTCATACCGTACATCTTGTAAGTCACGCTGTAATTGAACACGTCACAAATGATGTACACGTCCTGACCGCGCATGGACTGCTTGATCAGTGCCTTAGCTTCGCCCGTGCCGAATCTGGGACAAATTACGTTGACCAGATACGTGTCATCCTGGCTCAGTCCGTGCCAATCCTTGAGATAGTAATCAACCTTTTTTGCAAATTCCTCGCAGCCGCGCATACCGATCACGCTAAGCTCGGCAAACTGGTTTTCCTTCATCATAAATTTGATCCTCCCCGTGTCTTTCGCTGAATATTGAATGATTTACTGCAGCTTGCAGAAGCGGTCATATGCCGCATCCCATGCCTCGCGCTCTGCGCAAGGCTCGTAGTGCTTCATCTCGAACGAGTTAGCAACTACAACTCTTGCCTCTGCCAGATCCTTGATCTCGCCCTGTGCGATAGCCTGAGAAACAAGGTTACCGATAGCGGTTGCCTCCTCGGGACCTGCGCATACGGGAATGCCGCAAGCGTCCGCGGTCATCTGAGACAGGAACTTATCCTTGGTGCCGCCGCCCACGACGTTGATCATGGTTGCGGGCTTACCCTGCAGTCTGCCAATGGTGTCTACGGTGTAACGGTACTTGAGTGCCAGAGATTCGTAAATGCAACGAACAACCTCGCCAACCGTTTCGGGAACGGGCTGACCGGTCATGCGGCAGTAATCGCGGATCTTCTCGGGCATGTTGCCGGGAGTATTGAAGGTCTTGTAGTCTACGTTGATCAGCGAACGGAAAGGCGTGCATTCCTTTGCCCAAGCTTCCATCTGTGCAAACGAGTAGTCCTTACCTTCTCTCTTCCACTGTCTTCTGGATTCCTGAATGATCCAAAGACCCATGATGTTCTTAAGGAATCTGATAGTGCCCTGTGCGCCACCCTCGTTAGTGAAGTTAGCAGCTCTGGTTGCATCGTTGATCAGCGGAGCGTCCAGCTCTGCGCCCATGAGCGACCAGGTACCGGAGGAAATGTAAATAAAGTCCTTCTTGGTTGCGGGTACTGCGATAACGGCAGATGCGGTATCGTGAGATGCAGTGGTGTAAACCTGAATGCGGTTCTTACCAACCTCGTCGGTAATGGAAGGCAGCAGAGAGCCAAGGCAGGTGCCGGGCTCAACCATGGGAGCAAACTTGCTCTCGGGAATACCGAGCTTGGAAAGCAGCTCGCCTGCGATCTTTCTGGAGTTTGCATCCAGGATCATACCGGTGGAGGCAATGGTGTACTCGGTTGCCATCTTACCGGTCAGGAAGTAGTTGAGCAGGTCGGGGATAAACAGCAGCTTATCCGCTCTGTCAAATGCCTCGCCGTTATCTCTCTTTTCAACAGCCAGCTGGTTCAAGGTATTGAAGTCGATGGCCTGAATACCGGTTACGTTGTAGATCTCTTCGGGGGATACGAAGTTCTTGACGTAGTCGGTTACGTTTTCGGTTCTTGCGTCACGGTAGTGGATGGGGTTTGCCATCAGTCTGCCGTTCTTGTCGATCATACCGTAGTCAACGCCCCAGGTATCAATACCCATGCTGGCGATGTCGTCACCGTCGATGACGGTCTTGGTGATCGAGTTCTTGATCTCAAAATAGATGCGCAGGATATCCCAGGTAAATCTTCCGTTGACGTACATGGGGTCATTGGAGAATCTGTGATTCTCGCGCAAGGTCAGCTTTTCGCCGTCGAAGGAGCCAACGATACCTCTGCCGCTGGACGCGCCAAGGTCGATGGCAAGCATTTTTAATTCAGCCATAATACCC
>JAZRDG010000013.1:0-14971 GCA_045660125.1 Eubacteriales bacterium
GCCGTGGTAGGATTCGTCGGGCTCGTTCATTTCGGGGAACTTGTCCGAGCCTTCCCAGTCAAACTTACCGCTGTCCACGATCACACCGCCCACAACGGTTGCATGACCGTCCATGTACTTGGTGGTGGAGTGCACCACGATGTCCGCGCCGTGCTCGAAGGGACGGCACAGAATGGGGGTTGCAAAGGTGTTGTCCACGATCAGCGGAATGCCGTGCTTGTGGGCAAGGTTTGCGTATCTTTCAATGTCAAATACGATCAGGGCAGGGTTTGCCACGGTTTCGCCAAAGAAAAGTCTGGTGTTCTCGTCAATCATTGCCTCAATCTCTTCATCGGTCATATCGGGCGTTGCAAAGCGCACCTCAATGCCCATGCGCTGCAGCGTGACGGCAAAGAGATTGATGGTGCCGCCGTAGATGGAGGACATGGAGATAAAGTTCTGACCTGCCTTGGTGATATTGAGAATGGAAAGCAGGCTTGCGGACTGACCCGAGGACACAAGCATAGCGCCAACGCCGCCCTCCATATCCGCGATCTTGGCTTCTACGCAAGCCAAGGTGGGGTTGGAGATACGGGAGTACATGTGACCGTCAGCCTTGAGGTCGAACAGATCCCCAACGTGGTCAACGTCGGAGTATTTATAGGTGGTGCTTTGTACGATAGGGAGCACGCGGGGCTCGCCGTTTGCGGGCTCGTAGCCCGACTGTACGCATTTTGTATCGATCTTGTAAGAAGACATGGAAAATCCCTCCTTGGGAAGATTTCGTTTTTGTTACTAATATCACATTATATCACGTTTTTCGTATAATTGCAAGGGCTTTTGGGCAATTTTTGCGAGAGGCGAGCGTCTTGGACTTAATCGATGAAAGTTTTTGATCGCCCTTCCTGCAAAGAAAAGAATTTTATTTTTCAAAATACCGAAATTGAAGAAAACTCTTGCAATTATGTTTCTCTTATGATATAATACTATAATGTATTTTAATGCAATGAGATAAAGGATGGGCGTTATGAAGCGTTTGGAGAACTTGCTTGGAAAGATTTGCGGCTTGATTTTCAGAGGACTTTGCGTTTTACTTGTATATATTGGCTTTAGACCCAAGGTGATTTATGCCAACCCCGAGCGAAAAAAGAAAGGCTTTGATAAGCCGGTGGTGTTTACCTGCAACCACCTCTCGCATAAGGACGGCATTGTGATCGCTACGCTGCTTTGGAAATACCGCATTCACATACTTTCCGCCAAGGACCAGATGGAAAAGAGCTGGGTCGTGGGTCAGGTGCTCTCCAACAACCGCGCCATTCCCGTCAATCGCTTTGGATTGGATACAGGCTGGATCAAGGAAAGCATGCGCGTGATGAAAGAGGGGAACAGTATGATTATCTTCCCCGAGGGTCACACGTCCAAGACCGGTGAGATGGACAAGTTCCGTCCCGGCTTTGCGCTGCTTGCCACCATGGCGAACAGCGAGGTCGTGCCGATCGCAATCGACGGCAACTATCATTTTCTGTTTGGCAAAAGACTGCGCGTGGTAGTGGGTGAGCCGCAGCCGCTCTCGCAGGCGGAGAGCGGACAGAGAAGCTCTGCACACCTGCAGAGCGAGGCGGATCGCTTCCGCGAGATTACGGCAGAGCTGATGGAGCTTGCCAAGTAAACTAAAATTTTACGGAGGATTTTTTAAATGCTTCTTGAATTGTTTTTGACGCTGGGCGCGCTTTGCTCGGTACTGACCGTGTTCCTGAACGCAACGCTGGTCACCTCGATCTTTGATATTTGGATCCCGGTTCTTTTGTGGATCGGCTACTCGATCGGATTTTTCGGCTTGTACGTGCTGGGCTTTATTTTCCTTTCCGTGTTCGTAGACAAGTCCAAGCCGCAGGAAAAGCCTAACCGCTTTTATCTTGCAGTGCTGGTTGAAACCATCGCGCTGTATCTGCGTATAGCACGCGTGGAGATCCGCGTCAGAGGCAAGGAGAAGGTGCCGAAGAACAGCAATTTCCTGCTGGTATCCAACCACCTTTCCGACCATGATTTCATGTCCATGCTGACCGTATTGCGCGGCAGAAGCGTGGCGTTTGTATCCAAGCCCGAGAATTTTAACTATCCCATCGCAGGCAAATACTTGCACAAGGGCGGCTTTTTGCCCATCAACCGCGAGGAGGCGCGCGAGGCGCTGACCACCATTCGCGAGGTTGCAGGCCGCATGAAGACGCTGCCCATTTCGTACGGCGTGTTCCCCGAGGGAACCAGAAACCGCCAGGTCGAAGGACTGCTGCCTTTCCGTGAGGGCGTGTTCCTCATGGCAAAAAAGGCAGGCGTGCCCATCGTGATCGTGCGCGTGACCGATACCGACAAGGTCAAGCACCGTTCCCCTTGGAGAAAAACGCGCGTTTACGTGGATTTTGTGGACGTGATCGATGCCGACACGGTCAAGGCAGCAAGATCGCACGAGCTTTCCGAAATGGTCAGAGAGCGCATGGCTGCCGCTGAAGGCTTGCCCCGCGTGCCCGAGATCCGCCGCACCTTTAAGTACGGCAACAACTAAACTGTAAAGCGCCGCTTTTGCGGCATAGGAGACCTGATATGTTAGAACTGCAACACATTTCTTACTCGGTGACCGATGAGACCACCGGTAAGACGACTGATATACTGCGCGACGTCAATCTGACCATTGACGACAGATTCGTCGCCATCACCGGCCCCAACGGCTCGGGTAAATCCACCCTTGCCAAGGTCATCGCCGGCATCATTACTCCCACCTCGGGCAAAATTCTGTTCCAGGGTGAGGATATCACCAATCTCGGTATTACCGAGCGCGCAAAGCTGGGCATCAGCTATGCATTCCAGCAGCCCGTCCGCTTCAAGGGCATCACGGTCAAGGATCTGATCTCGATCGCAGCGGGCAAGGATATCTCTGTCGCGCAGGCTTGCGCGTACCTGTCCGAGGTTGGACTTTGCGCAAAGGAATACGTCAACCGTGAGGTCAACGGCTCTTTGTCGGGCGGTGAGCTCAAGAGAATAGAGATCGCTATGATCAACGCAAGAAACACCCCCTTTGCCGTGTTTGACGAGCCCGAGGCAGGCATTGACCTGTGGAGCTTTGGCTCGCTGATCACCGTGTTCGAGCGTATGTACGAAAAGAACAAGGGCAGCATTCTGATCATTACCCACCAGGAGCGTATTCTGGATATTGCGGATACCATCATCGTGCTTTCCGAGGGCACTGTGAGCGCACAGGGCACCAAGGACGAGATCCTTCCCGGATTGTTCGGCACGCAAAAGCCCTGCAGAGTAATCGTAGGAGGTGACGCGTAATGGCACTTGACAGCATTCAGAAGAGCTTACTTGATCAGATCATGGATCTGGAGATCGTGCCCGAGGGCGCGTACAATATCCGCGCAAACGGTGAGGGCGCGGCAAGACACACCACCGCAAACATTGATATCGTGACCAAGACCGATAAGCCCGGTATCGATATCATCATCAAGCCCGGTACCAAGAATGAGCGCGTGGATATCCCCGTGCTGCTGACCAAGACCGGTCTGAAGGATCTGGTATATAACGACTTTTACATTGGCGAGGACGCCGACGTGCTGATCGTTGCAGGCTGCGGCATTCATAACGCAGGCGACGAGGAGACCGCGCACGACGGTATCCATAGCTTCCACGTAGGCAAGAACGCAAAGCTCAAGTACGTTGAAAAGCACTACGGACAGGGCGAGGGAACGGGCGAAAAGGTGCTCAACCCCACCACCGAGATCGATATTGCCGAGGGCGGCTATATGGAGATCGAGTCCGCTCAGCTGGGCGGCGTGGATTCTACCGTACGCGTCACGCGCGCAAAGCTTGGCGACCGCGCAACGCTGGTCATCGGTGAGAAGATCATGACGCACGGCAAGCAGGTGGCTGTGACCGACTTTACCGTGGATCTGGACGGTGAGAACTGCGGCGCACACGTCGTATCCCGTTCGGTTGCCAAGGACGAGTCGCGCCAGACCTTCCTTTCCTGCATCAACGGCAATAACTGCTGCTCGGGTCACACCGAGTGCGACGCCATTATCATGGACAGTGCACGCGTGGATGCTATCCCAAAGGTGGCTGCAAACCACGTGCAGGCATCGCTGATCCACGAGGCTGCCATTGGTAAGATCGCAGGCGAGCAGCTGATCAAGCTGATGACGCTGGGACTTACCGAAAAAGAGGCAGAGGAACAGATCATCAACGGATTCTTGCGCTGATATGGCACATCCCATCAAGCATTTTATCACGATTACGCACCACCGCCATAAGGTGATCGCGCATTGCTTTCGCGTAGGTATCGGCTGGCAGGGGCTGGGGCATGACCTTTCCAAGTATTCGCCCGCTGAGTTTATCCCCGGGGCAAAGTACTATCAGGGCACGCGCAGTCCGGGCGAGGCGCAACGCGAGAGCGAGGGCTATTCCGCCATGTGGCTGCACCATCAGGGGCGCAATAAGCACCATTATGAATATTGGTTTGACTACGTGCCCGCAGCGCGTGCGTACACCGCGGTGAAAATGCCCGTGCGCTACGTAGCCGAAATGTTTTGCGACAGAATGGCTGCCTGCAAGACCTATCAAAAGGAAAAATATACCGATGCAAGTGCGCTTGCGTACTTTATGCGCGGGCAGGCACGCTCGCGTATGCATCCCGAAACGGCGGCACTTTTGGAGAGCTGGCTGCGCACGCTTGCCGAGAAGGGCGAGCGCGAGGCGTTTGCCGCTGTCAAGGCTGCGGTTAAGAAAAAAGATTATTGAGTTATATCTTTGCTGGAGGCGATTGTCATGAAGATCAAATTGATCAGCTTTGCTATTATATTGATATGCATATCCTGTGTTGTATCTGCAGGGCTGTTTTCGGTGCACCGCAGCGAGGGAAGAATATTATCTCCCGAGGCAAAAGCAAAGATTGAGGCGGTTCTTGAACAGTACGGTATAGAGCCTCCCGCATTCCTTGCAGAGTAAAGCGTAAAATTGCATAATCAAAGGGCTGCCTTATCGGCAGCCCTTCTTTTTTTGTCATTAGTCTTGGTTTTGCTCGATCAGCAGAGCCAGCTTTGCGCGCAGCGCGTAGAACTGCTCCTGATCGGTGCTGTATTCGTACATGCTGGTGGTCCACTGGGCGATCATGCCGTCCACGGTTTCCTCACCGTAGATCTCCTGCAGCAAGGTCAGGTAATCGTAGTCCTCAAGACCGTCGCGCACGCACTCCAAGCGCAGTGCCGGAATGGGATCGCGGTCTGCAAAGTAAATGCCGCTGTAGATCAGAATGCCGTTACCGTAGATATCAATGCCGTCCGAGTCGCGCTTTTCGTAAACGGGGTTCATACCCTGCAGCCACTGGTTGCCGGTGTCCTGAATGATCTCGGGCGAGCCGGTCCAGTCGTTCATGGCGTAGTATAAGAAGCCGTCCACGTCGTAAAGCTTTTGCTGCCAGAACAGCGTGCGGCAGTTGACAGCCTCGCTGTTGATATCAAAGGTGATCTCGGGCTTGTTCGGGATACGGGTGATGTACCACCAAACCTCGTCGCCTCCCTCGGCTTCTGCCTTCATGCGGTCACGGAACGTGCCAAACGAGGCTTCAGCAATGACGGGCATTCGGTAGTAAAGGTCGGGATTTTGCTTCCACTCTGCAAAGGTGGTAAAGAAGAAGTTGTGCGGACACCATGCAGTGACCGAATCGGCAAGGTAGGAGAAGAAGTCGCCGCCTGTGACCATGTTGTCAAGGTGCATGGGGGCAATCAGCTTGTAGCCGGGGAAGTTTGCTTTGAGCAGATTTGCAGCGTTCTTGATCCTGTCAAGATCGCCGACGTTCATCGGCTCGTCAACGGGGTAGAAGTAAGCCTTGGCAAGCCATTCGGGCTTTTGCGAGAGCACTGCGTAGGCGTTGGATACGTTGGTGGCGTTGAGATCGGTCTTCCAACCCAAGGTCTGGAAGCACTGCACGCGCGGATCGTCCAAGTATTGCATCAGGATCTCGGAGTCAAATCTGCCGTCCTCGTTCTTGATGGGCAGGGAATAGGGATTGATGCGGTAGTCAAGGGCAAATTCGTAATAGTTCTGGATCAGCGTTCTGCCTTGGTCATCCGTAACCTCACCGGGGAAATCTCTGTAGGTGTAATAGATGCTGAAGGAATCCAGATCCATCAGCGTCTTGCAGGAGGGCGTCAAGGGCAGGGAGAAATCCCAAACGTATGCAAATACGGTTGCCTTTTTGATCTCGTTGCCCTGTGCATCGGTCACGGTAAAGGTTGCGGTGTATTCACCGGGGGCAGCACCGTAGGGTGCACTTGCCTTGATGACGAACATCTGGCTCTTGCCGGCTTCAATGTCAAAGCCGTCGTAGGTCTGGAAGTTGGGCAGGATATCACCCGTCGAGTTGGCGCCGTTCTGGCGGTCGATCATTTCCTGATCCTTCTCATAGGTGACCTTGGGCAGCGGCTCGTACATATCCTTGCCCGCAATGTTCTTGAAGTAGTAGCCCCAGCGCAGCTCGCTTGTCAAGGTGTCGCCCGCTGCGTTTGTAAAGTCGGTCAGGTATACGCGCAAGCCCTCAACGCTCTGCGCGGGTGCAAGCAGCACCTGGCAGCCCTCGGTTTCGTTGCCTGCAAGCAGGATCTGATAGGTATTCATGCCCGAATGGGTGGTGTCGTCCTGCGGCGTGCGGCTGAACATGTGGTTGAACCACATGGAAAGAGAAGCGTCCTCGTGCGCTGCGGTCAGCGGCTTGTAGGAATTGAATGCGGTGGTGGGCATGCTCACAGAGCCAAGCAGCTGCGCTGCATCCTCTTTTGCCTTGTCCGAGATCGGAATACCGATGGCACTCATGTCAAGGTTGAGCATTTCGTAGTAGAGATCGTCACTGGGCAGGAAGCGGATTTCCGCGATCTGAATAGCCTCGCCTGCCAAGACGGCATTGAACATATAGTCAAAGCGCAGCTGGTTGACCTTCTGCTTCCAGTTTGCCTTTGCGGAGAGATCGAACAGCACGTACTGCCAATCCGTGCTTGAGGGGTCATACGAGCCGGACACGTAGGAGTCGCCCTGAATGCCGCCCATGCCCTTTGCCTGGTAGAACATTTCAAACGAGCCCGAGGAGCAGCCAACGCTGCGTACCTTGAGCATCACGAAGGGGTAGTCGTCAATGTTGGTCGCGTCCATTTCCGCGTATCTGTAGAACTTGTTGCAATCGAACGTGACGTGCGGGTCGTTGGCATTGTCCTGCGTAACGGTCAGCGTCACGTAGGTCTCGCCGCCCTCGTCCTTGCCGATCGAAACCTCGGTCTGGTTGGGGGAGCCAAAGCACTTGCCCAGCTCCTTTTGCTCGATCAAGTCAAAATCCAGCGTTGCATTGGCAGGCAGCGGCTCGGGCTGGGGCTCGGTGGAGCTCTCTTCGCTTGAGGGCTGCTCGGTCGTCTGTTCGGTCGTGTCCGGAGCGGTCGTGTCTTGCGTGGTGGTGGCGTCTGTGCTCTCGGTGTCCGTGCCCGTGCCGCCGTTGCCCGTGCAGGCACTCAGCAGCATGGCAAGCAAAAGCAGCATAGCCGTCATGGTGACAAACAGTGACTTTTTCATAATCAATACCTCGCGTTTTATGTATTTCGTGGGGGGCTTATTTTTTGAACTGACCGCGCAGGGCAGAGAACAGCTGCGCGTATTTGTAGGCGCAAAAGCCGCCTGCTCCCGCAATTTCCCAAGTGCCCTGTGCCGTGGCAAGCGTAAGCTTGGTTTTGCCGCAGGGCTTGAGCACTGCAATCGAATCCAGCGCAAAGCCAACCGTGCGCGTGCCCGCTTCGCCGTCCTCAAAGCGCAAAAGCAGCTTTTCACGGGTCATGCTCAGCGTGCCGAACAACGGCTCGTCCGCAGGGGTGCGGTCAACCGAAAGAACGGTCACGCCGCCGTCGGTATAGATCTCGCCCGTAAAGCCGTCAACGCGGTTTTGCAGCCAGGAGACCTGATAGTCCATCCACGCATCCACCGTGGAAATGGGCGTTTCGCAATTGAGAAAAACAAGGTTGCCAGCCTCTGTGTAATTGGCGGTCATGCCGCAGCCGCGGCAGCTGACGTGGTTGCCCTGGGAGTACAGCACCGAATGCTCGCGGCAGCGCGGACAAACGTATAGCACTCTCTCCAGCCGCTCGGCGCGGTGGCTGCCCGTGTAGGTCAGCCCCAAGGGCTTGTCATTGACGGTAAGCGTGCGATTGATCAGCGCATATAGCTCAGCGTCGCTCATGCTTGCGTATTCCTCGGGGGTCAGCGTGCGCTCAAGGCGACCGATAAAGGGGCCTTTGCGTCTGCCGTCACCCCAACGGGGTAGTGCACCCGTGCCGCCGTGCAGCGTGTACAGCACCACGGGCACGCCGAGCGCGCGAATGAGCGGTACCGTCTGCTTGCTTGCGGGGGTAGGGGTATGTCCGTATGCGGGATCACCGCAGGGGAACAGACAAACGCTGCCGCCCTCGTCAATGACCTGCTTGATAACCTGTACGGCGGCGGAAGACCAAGTGCTAAGGCTCGGCTTTTGCCAGATGGGCGCGGTGAGCAGATCGGTCAGCATGCTGATCGGACCGCGACGCTGCGCGCGCGTTTGCACGCAATATACGGGATGATCAAATGCAAGGCGCACAAGCAGCGCGTCCTGCAGGGTCTGGCTGTTGCAAAGAATGAGCCGCGGCGCTTTGTCGGGGCTGGGCACGCTCTTGGAGCGGTAGCCGAGGTAGGCGCGCGCGTAAAGCTTGCCAAACAGGCGGTAAACGCCAAACGTAAAGCCGTGCTTTGCAAGGCAATGCGTGCTTTTTTCGGTGGGAGAGACCTGCTTACTCATCGGCTTGCGCTCCGAAGGTGTCGGGGGTGATGGCAGAGCTTGTGGTGCTTTGGATCGCACCGGGATAGTCGCCGTCCACCAGCAGCTCAACCGAAATTTCGGGATCATCTTGGGTGGTCAGCGTCAGATAGATCAGGTCGTAGCCGTAAGCAGATGCGTCCGAGGAGGTGTAGGTGGGGGTCACGGTCAGCACCTCGCCGCTCATGGCAAAGTCCACCGTGAAATTCTTGGCGTCCTTTTCGGTTGCCGAGCGGTAGAGCAGCAGGTGATGCGTGGTCGTGCCGTCAGCGTTTTGTGCCTTGTTGTGCAGCACGTAATGCCCAATGTCGTCTCGCTCGGGCTGGGAGCAGAGCGCGATCCAATCCGCAACTGCCTGATTGGTGCAAGCGTCTGCCTTGGAAATGCCGGTCACCCAGCTGCTCTGGTATTGCGTGCCGGTCTGCGTTACGGTAGAGCCGTATTCCTTGGTGGATTCTTGGCTTGCGTTGGGATCTTGCGTCTCGCAGGCGCACAGCGCCAGAATAAGTGCAAGCGCGGCTGCTAATAATCCGGTATATTTCATAAGAGTATTCTCCTGTTTTTTGCCATCTTTTTTACCATTATATCATATACGCGTGCGTCTGTCACGCATTTTTTGTAAATTTATTATTTTTTCGCGCACTTTCCCCGATGTGACCTTATCCGTCATGGGCAGGGGCGTATAATAAGAGCGGAGGTGAGAGGATTTGGACGTATATGCGGACTTGTTGTTTTTGGTCAATTTCAGCATGGACTTTTTGTGCCTGTATCTGAGCGTCAAGCTGCTGCACCTGCCGCGCGTTCGGTGGCGCATGCTGCTGGCAGCCGTTGCGGGCGGAGTGTATAGCGTTGCCTCGCTGTTTTTCTCGGTGGAGGCGTGGCTTTCTTTGGCGGTGGATGTCGGCGTGTGCATCGGCATGTGCGCGCTGTGCGCAGCAGGCAAGGGCGTGCGCACGGGCAGGGTGCTGCTGCTGAGCGGCACGTATTTTGGCGTTTCGGCTCTGATGGGCGGCGGCATGACCGCACTGTACAATTTGCTTGGCAGGGCGGATCTGCCGCTTGGCGACGTGTCCGATGACGGCATTTCGGCTTGGATGTTTTTGGCACTTGCCGCGGCTGCTGCGCTGGTGGCGGCGTTTGGCGGTCGGTTGTTTACAAAGCAGAGCGCGGTGCGCACCTGTACCGTGCACGTGCGCATGGAGGGCGTGACGTGCGAGCTGGAGGGGCTTTGCGATAGCGGTAACCTGCTTTGCGACCCGATCAGCGGCACGCCCGTCATCGTGGCGGATAGGCAAACTTGGCTTGCCGCATTGCCCGACGCGCTGCGGCACGCGGTGGAGAGCGACGGCAGAGGGCTGGATGCCTTGCCAGAGGGAAAACGGGTGCGCATCGTGCCCATGCATACCGCGCAGGGGAGTGCCTTGGCGGTCGCGCTTGTGCCGGATGAGGTGCTGCTTGCAGGACAGGACGGCAAGCGCCGCGCGGTGCACGCGCTGATCGCGCCCTCGGGGCAGCCGCTGGCAGGGGAGTACCGCGCAATCGTGCCTGCGGCATTGTTACAGTAATGGAGGTTAATATGAACAAAATCAAGGCACTGTTTCTTCGGATGAAGCAAAAGCTGGCAAAAAAGAACGGCGTATTCTACATAAACGGACCCGAGCTGCTGCCCGCTCCCTATACGCCCGAGCGCGAGGCTGAGATGATCGAGGCGCTGGAGGCAGGGGACGCGGACGCGCGCGTGGCGCTGATCGAGCACAATTTGCGCTTGGTGGTGTATATCGCCAAGAAATTTGAGGGCACGGGCACGGGGATTGAGGATCTGATTTCGATCGGCACGATCGGACTTTGTAAGGCGGTGGGCACGTTCCGCTCGGATAAGAATATCAAGCTTGCCACATACGCCTCGCGCTGTATTGAGAATGAGATCCTGATGCATTTGCGTAAGCAATCGGGCAAGGGCGGCGAGGTGTCCTTGGATGAGCCGCTCAACGTGGACTTTGACGGCAACGAGCTGCTGCTTTCGGACATTTTGGGTAGCGAGGAGGAGGGCGTGGTGTACGAGATCGAGCAGCGCGAGGAACGCGAGGCAGTACGGCGCGCGGTGGCGTCCTTGGACGAGCGAGAGCGGCTGATCATCGAGCTGCGCTACGGACTTTCGGGCAGACAGGAGATGACGCAAAAGGAGGTCGCCGCGTATCTGGGCATCTCGCAGTCGTACATTTCAAGGCTTGAGAAAAAGATCATCAACGAATTGCGGGAACAAATGACGCACGCCTGAACAGAATTGATAAAACGGATGAAAAGTTTTGATCGAGCTTTTTCAAAAGCTCGCGGGGTCTTGGGGCAGAGCCCCGAGTCGCGCCCGCAGGCGCGAATCTCTTTTTACGGCGTTTTTGGTTCTTTTTTGCGCCTACTTGCACAAAAAAGAACGGAGACGCTTTCCGCAACGTACCCCACAACCACCCCAAAAGGAGATACCCCATCGGGTATCGCCTTGTTACTTGTTTACTCATGCAAATTTTGAAAAATCAAGTAATTCAAAAAAATTTCAAAAAGTCCTTGACAATGGGCATAATATATGTTATAATATCTCCGCTTGTGAATCCGATGTCAAAGAACATCGAGAAAATTTATGCGAGGTATTGAAAAATGAAAAGCGGAATCCATCCCAATTACGTAGAGTGTGTCGTTAAGTGCGCTTGCGGCGAAACTGTTGTAACCCGTTCCACCAAGGGCAGCGAAATGAGAGTTGAAATTTGCTCTAAGTGCCACCCCTTCTTCACCGGTAAGCAGAAGTTCGTTGATGCTGGCGGCCGTCTTGACAAGTTCAAGAAGAGACTGGAAGCTTCCAGAAAGTAATCTTACGACAATTGATGATAAACGGGCAGACTCTACGCGTTATGGCGGAGTCTGCCTGTTTTCATTTATCTCGCGCCAAGGCACGATACCTATCGGAGCTGAGGAGAAAGAAGGACAGATATGGAAATGCTGGACGTTTATACCCACGATGGGCAAAAGACGGGTAAGCTCGTAGAGCGAGGCCGCCGTTATCGTCTTGCCGACGATGAGTACACCATGGTGGTGCATGCCTTTATTTATCACAGAGATCACGGCTTTTTGATTCAAAAGCGCGCCGCAACCAAAAGGGTGCTGCCCGGTGCTTGGTGCGTGACTATGGGCGTGGTACAGGCAGGCGAGGACAGCGAGGGCGGCATGCGCCGCGAGGTGCGTGAGGAGCTGGGGCTGGAGCTGACGCAGGAGCAGATCCGCAGCTGCGTGCGTACCTATAACGGACATAAGATCGTGGACGTGTATCTGGTGTACACCGACGCAGAGATTGAGGACATGGTGCTGCAGACCGAAGAGGTGGAGCAGGTTTGTTGGATCAGCGGCAGAGAAGTGCTATCTCGCTTTGGCGGCAGAAACGCCAAGGTCAACGAGGAGTATCTTTCCTGCATGCAGCGTTACGTGCACGTGACCAACAAGGCTGCCAAGAGAAGGAGAAGAAGACAGAATGCAAAGCTTGCAAAACAAGGAAATTGAGGCTAAAACGCGCGCATTGCTAGTGGGCATTGTGACGCGCGAGGCTGATGCGCAGACCGTTGAGTCCGGACTTGACGAGCTGGAGAGACTGCTGGATACCGCAGGCGGCGTGGCAATCGTGCGCGTGGTGCAAAGCAAGGATACGCCCGACCCCCGTACGCTGATCGGCTCGGGTAAGGTGCGCGAGATCTCGGAGCTGTGCGAAAATAACGATATTGACCTGGTCATTACGGACGAGGATCTTTCGCCCGCGCAGATCAGAAATTTAGAGGATGATATCGGTCATGACGTGCGCGTCATTGACCGTTCTATGTTGATTTTGGATATTTTTGCCCGTCATGCCGTGACGGGTGAAGGAAAGCTGCAGGTCGAGCTGGCGCAGCTGCGCTATACCGCACCGAGATTGATCGGTAAGGGCACGCAGCTCTCGCGTCTGGGCGGCGGTATCGGTACGCGCGGACCGGGTGAGTCCAAGCTGGAGAGCGTCCGCCGACACATTCAGCGCCGCATTACCGCGCTGGAGGCGCAGCTTAACGAAATGGAAAAGAACCGCATGACCATGCGCGCCTCACGCGATAAGAGCGGACTGCCCAAGGTTGCCATCGTGGGTTATACCAACGCGGGCAAGTCCACGCTGCTCAACCGCATGACCGATGCAGGTATCCTGGCAGAGGATAAGCTGTTTGCTACGCTTGACCCCACCACAAGAAAATTCGAGCTGCCGGGCGGCGAGAGCATTCTGCTGACTGACACGGTCGGCTTTATCCGTAAGCTGCCCCACCATCTGATCAAGGCATTCCGCTCCACGCTGGACGAGGCGGTGTATGCGGATATTCTGGTCATTGTTATCGACGCGTCCGACCCCGAGCACGAGCAAAAGCTTGAAGTAACCGAGCAGGTGCTTTGCGAGCTGGGTGCTGCGGGCAAGCCTACGCTTTACGTGTTTAATAAGTGCGATCTGGTCATGGGCACGCTGCCTCGCGTAAGCGGCAGAGACGCCGAGCATCAGACGCATATTTCTGCGCTGACGGGACAGGGATACGAGCAGTTTGCCGAAATGCTGGAGAGTATGATCCACGCAGGCAAGGCGCGCGTGACCTTTGTCATTCCCAATGCAAAGCAGGGCGCGCTCAATACGCTTTACCGTATGGCAACGGTGGAGGACGTGGAGTACGGCGCGGATGCGGTCAGAGTGACCGCGGTCGTGGACGCCAAGGTGCGCGGCATGCTGCGCGAGTTTGATCCCGATGCCAAGCCTGCAAAGCCGGATTGGGAGATTTGAAGGCATGGAGAAAAGAGATATTTTTGATGCACAGGGCAACAATCTTGCCACGCCTATCGTGCGCGGCGAGAGCGTTCCCGAGGGTTGTTACGTGCTGTCGGTCAGCATTTTCACGGTCAATGATAAGGGAGAGATCCTTTTGACTCTGCGTGCACCCGAGAAGCCCAATTTCCCGAACGTGTGGGAGATCACGGCAGGCGGCGCGCTCGCAGGCGAGTGCGGCATTGAGGCTGCGGTACGTGAATTAAAGGAAGAGACGGGGCTCAAAGCCAAAAAAGAGGATCTGCAGCTGTTGCGCGTGATCCGTGAGCCGTCCGCGTTTGTGGAGTGCTATCTGTACAGAACGGGATTGCCTGCCTCTGCGGTCGTGCTGCAACAGGGCGAGACGGTAGCTGCGAGATTTACCACCATCAAGCGTTTTGAGGAGCTGATGCACACAGACGGCATTGCGCAGCCCGTGGCGTTCCGCTACGGCGTGGTGCGTGACGCGATCTATGATGCGTTGGGTCTGGATAGGGGATAAGCATGGCAAACGAGCAGCTTTATATGACGCTGGAAAAGATGGCGTCGGCAGAATTTGAGGAGCGCAACTCGATCTTTATCGGGCATGCCGCGCCTATCAAATCCGAGGAAGAGGCGGTTGCCTTTATCAAGCAAAAGCAGCGCGAGTATTCGGATGCCACGCATAACGTATGGGCGTATTTGCTGGCTGGCGGCATTGTGGCAAGATACAGCGACGACGGCGAGCCGCAGGGAACTGCGGGCGTGCCTGTGCTGGAATGCATGCGCAAGTCAGGCGCTACCGATATGGTTGTGGTAGTCACGCGCTATTTTGGCGGCATTTTGCTTGGCGCAGGCGGACTTGTGCGCGCGTATTCGCACGCGGCGCGTATTGCGCTGGACGCGGCGCATATCATTACGTATTTTAAGTATGGTGAGTACAGCATGGTATGCTCGTACTCGGATTACCAGAAGTTCAATCTGCTGCTGCCCAAGATGGGGGCATTGGTAGACGAGGTGGATTACGCAGATTGCGTGACCATACGCTTTGCGGTCAGAGACGAGCATCGCGAACCGCTTTGGCGACGCATCTCGGAGATCAGCAACGGAAAATGCGAGCCCGAAAAGACGGGCGAGAGATACGACTATCATGAAATCGGAGGGTGACCGTGCGGTCACCCTCCGATTTTCACCCCACGGACAACCCCATCATGAAAAGTTTTCGCCCGCCTTTTCCAAAAGGCGGCGCAGTCGAGGGCGCGCAGCCCTCGTCGCGCCCGCAGGCGCGAAATTAT
>JAZRDG010000014.1:0-2708 GCA_045660125.1 Eubacteriales bacterium
GGGGCGAACTGGGTTCCCCCGCGGGAGACCTCAGGTCACCCCTACAGATAAAACGCTCCGCAGCAAACAAATAATTAACGCCGACAGATTTTCGAGACCTGTCGGCGTTCGTTCTATTCTGTTCGGTGAATTAGAATTTACTTTTTCAAAATCACACAAACAATGCAAAGTAAAATTATAGTGAAAAATATAATGGTATTTCTAATTGCAAGCTTTCTGTATAGTCTGTTACGGTCACCTATGAGTTCTTTATACCCCACATCATTTTCTATGT
This sequence comes from Eubacteriales bacterium, assembly GCA_045660125.1. Lineage (GTDB taxonomy): Bacteria > Bacillota > Clostridia > Oscillospirales > CAG-272 > SVQP01. Next base: position 275 of record JAZRDG010000014.1, read on the forward strand.
CTATCTTTTGGGTGTCGATTTCTATTGTTAAATATGATTTTGCTTCATTCCTATTGAGTTTAGAATATTTCTTTTTCACACCGTATGTTTGAATTAGAAAAGGATATCTTAACGGTATACTGTATTTTCCATCATCATTTCTGAAACCACCTGCTTCGTATGTAAAATACACAATATCCTTTTGTGGTCCTTGCTCAAATAAAAAAGATATCAAATTGCTATCTACTAAATGAAAACCCTTATGGCTCATTTTATTTAACCATTTATCTAACCGATGATACATAAACGATGGGTATATGCGAAATTTTCTGAAGTATTTTTTCTTGGGATCCTTTTGAAATTTTTCAAGCTTCGTCAACCAAGTATACTTTTTCTTCAAAATGCACACCTCCATTTAACAAATTTTTATTTATTACTCTGTTTATCGCCAGTTTCGCATTTGTATTACATACGCTTCGGGCAAAGCCCATTCCTCTGAAGTTGCACGCATGCGAAGGCTCCCTCTGGGAGGGAGCTGTCAGCGAAGCTGACTGAAGGAGAGCGCGTTACAATGAGGTTAGTACAAACCTAAAGTCACGCAGGCTCCTTCCACCGCTAACGCGGTCCCCCTCCCTCTCGGAGGGAGGCTTTTCGTTAGCTCCATTATAACACAAATCGGCAGAGAAAACAATATCTCTGCCGAAATTTATGTGTCATGGACAGTCGAGGACGCCTGTCCCTACAATTTTGGATTATCCAAACATCCTTATGAGAACGAGCGTAAAGCATCGGATTTTTTCTTTCCTGTAAAAAACTCTGAAAAATGCCCCCGAATTTATGAAAAGTCTTGATATTGGGCGCAAAAGATGCTATAATGAAGAGAGTAAAATGAGCAAGGAGGGCACGATGGGATATCTGACACCCGATCTGATGCTTGAAAATTATCGCGCGCTGACACCTGCGTTTCTCTGCGAGCGCGGCATTCGCGTGCTGATCATGGATATTGACAATACGCTTGCTCCCTACGAGCAGCCCGAGCCGGATGGCGCCTTGAAGGCGTGGCTTGGCGAGATGCAGGCTGCCGGGATTGGGCTTGCGTTTGTTTCCAATAACGATTGGGCACGCGTGGAGCTGTTCAACCGCGAGATCGGCATTCCCGCGTTTGCCAAGAGCGGCAAGCCGTTTGGCAAGCGACTCAAGCAGGTGATCAAGCAATACGGTGCGGACGCATCCTGCACGGCAATGCTTGGCGACCAACTGCTGACCGACGTGTTTGCAGGCAAGCACATTGGCACGACCGCGCTGCTTGTGCCGCCCATCAAGGACAAAACCACGGCATTTTGGCGCATCAAGCGTGCGCTGGAGACGCCGATCATCAAAAAATACGCAAAAAAGCACCCCGAACAAGCCGATTGTGCGGCGTTCTGGTTAAGGAGATAATATGAGCTTTGCAACCTTTGGCCCGGGCGGGAACTGTGATTGGTTTTACGCAGAGGGCAATAAAGCAACCGTGCAAGCCCCGGGCTGGCTTGCATCCAAGGGCATAGATTCCTACGAATACGAGGCAGGTCGCGGCGTCAACGCCAGCGAGGCGTCCCTGCGTGCCGTAGGCGAGAAGGCAAAGCAGTACGGCATTAAAATGTCGCTGCACGCGCCTTATTTCATTTCGCTTTCGGGCACTGAGGAGGCTACGCGCCTGAAAAGCATTGATTATATCACCAAGTCGCTCTGGGCAGCCGAGCTGCTGGGCGCCGAGACCATCGTCATTCACAGCGGCAGCGCGGGCAAGATCAGCCGCGAGCACGCCATGACGCTTTCCAAGGATACCTTGGCAAAAGTCGCCGAGGCGGTGGGGGATACCAAGATCAAGCTGGGCATTGAGACCATGGGCAAGGTCAATCAGCTGGGCACGCTGGAAGAGGTCATCGAGCAATGCAAGGTTGACCCCAAGTTTGTGCCCGTGGTGGACTTCGGTCACCTCAACGCGCGCGTGTGCGGCAATGCGTTTCCCGACGTGGACGCGTACAGATACGTCTTTGACCGCATCGGCACAGAGCTTGGTGACGACGTGGCAAAGTATCTGCATTGCCATTTTTCCAAGATCGAATTTACGTCTGCAGGGGAGAAGCGCCACGTGACCTTTGAGGACACGGTGTACGGTCCGCGCTTTGAGCCGCTGATCGAAGCCATCGTGCGCGAGGGGCTGTGCCCCAACATCATTTGCGAGTCGGACGGCACTATGACCGCCGACGCGCTTGCCATGAAAACGTATTACAATGAATTGAAATGAACTGAGAGGATAGCGTGAAAGATCACGTTGCATTTCCTTCAACTTTACCATTCACGCTTAAACCACACCGTGGAGCCGGACTCCACGGTGAGGTTTCCAAACTATTTAGCCGCTATGAGCGGCAGGGGGGATATTTATGAGAGCAAACAGAATTACCAAGCTGCA
>JAZRDG010000015.1:0-2091 GCA_045660125.1 Eubacteriales bacterium
CATTGCCAAGGAATTTGACGTGGGTCTGACGCTGGATCACTGCACCGACGGCGAGCTGATCAAGGACCAGCTGGCTACCGAGGGCTATCCCGCATTCATCGGCCCGTCCTTTGGTCACAAGACCAAGATCGAGCTTTCCAACAAGAGCTTTGCCACCGCAGGCGCGCTGCACAAGGCAGGCGTGCCCATCAGCATTATCACCGACGCGCCCGTCATTCCCCTGCAGCACCTGCCCATGTGCGCAGGCTTTGCGGTCAGCGCGGGACTGGATTACGAGGCTGCTTGGAGAGCCATCACCGTCAATCCCGCAACCCAGACAGGCATTGGCGACCGCGTGGGCAGCCTGGAGGTCGGCAAGGATGGCGACGTAGTCATCTGGCAGGCTGACCCCTTGACCGTGATCGGCACTGCGGCATACCTGACCGTGGTCAACGGCAAGGTGGTATACAGCGCCCAATAACCACGCAACAAACGCACAAAAAAAGCTGTCACGGCACGCCGTGACAGCTTTTCTTATTTCAATTTTGCATTCAGCACGCCGAGCATGGCTTGCTTGAAATCGGCAACCGTCTTTTCTCTCCACTCCATTTCGGTGGGATAGAACAGCTCCTTGTAATTCTCCATCACCATCTGCTTTGCAACGTCATTGGATGCGCCAAAGCGGTGCAGGCGGTTTTCGTCCACCGTATATTTGAGTGAGAGGATGGAATCCAAGAACCCGTCACCGATCGTGCCAAACTCAAAGCAGGTGGAATACAGCGATTTATCGGTATTCTTGCTCTTGGCAAGGCGGTAGAAATAGTCGGTCGTGTCGCCAAAGGTGGCGTAAAACTCCTCGGAGTCGGTTGCGATGATATAATCGTAACCCAGCTCGGCTTTCGCCTGCTCTTCCGTGGTGGGGTCTTGCACCGAGTTGAAAATGACCATGTTATAGCGAGGACCGTAACCCGAATGGATATCCACGTGCACGATATTCTCGTACGCACCGTCCAAGGCTTGGGCAAACACGCCCTTGAGATAGGTGGTGGACGCCTCGTCGCCCGTGCCGCCGTAATACACGCCCTCGGCATACTCGTACTGCCCTGTCAAAAGCGCATCCGAAATGGTGTCAGCCCCCGTGAAAACGGCTTCCTTGGCAAGCTTGAGATAGAATCCAACCTCATGCCAGAACGCATTTTTGATCTCGCCCTCGGGCTGCAGGAAATGATCCACCTTGGGGTATTCCTTGTTGGAGGACAGGTCAAAGCTCTCCCAATCCTCGATGAAATTGCGGTTGAGGTCCACGTTGTTCTCGTTGTATCTGCGCAGATACTTCATGCCGTAGGGATTGACGTTCGCCACGATCAGAATGCCCGTGTCGGCAGTATCCAGCGTGGGATAGATCTCCTCAAAGAACACGTCCAGCATGACCGAGCCGATATAGCCCTCCATGCCGTGTACGCCGGTGGTCAGCACGATCAGGTTGGTGTTTTTCTCTGTTGCGGGCAGGTAAATATTGTCAATATACAGACCGTCAGCCGCATCGATAGCGTGCTCGGAGGTTTCTACCGTAATGCCGTCTGCACGCAAAGCCTGTACACGGTCGGCAAGGTGCACGCGGATCTCGTCATAGCTTGTATAAAAGCTCTCGCTGTACGCGTATTCGGGCGCAACCGCCTCCTGACGCGCCATGGCAAGTACGGCGTAAGGGCCGACAAACGTCAAAAGCAGCGCGATGATCAGCAGCCCCGCAGCCACAGACGCAGCGCTGATGAGCAGTTTCTTTTTGGTTTTGGTCATTTTTGTGACCTCCTTTTGGTGTTTAAACAAATTATATCACAGACCGCAGGCGTTGTCAACTTGTAATCACAAATGTGAATCTTTATGCCGCAACGAAAATTTGTTTCAACATTTGCGCAAAAAACTGTTGACAAAATCGTATTTGTATGATAATATATTACGGTACGAAAAAAATATACCGTAGTATTTGACCCATTAGCTCAGATGGCAGAGCACATGACTTTTAATCATGGTGTCCGGAGTTCGACTCTCCGATGGGTCACCAATATAAAAGCACCGAGGCAACCGCCACGTTGCTTTTGTATTGACGCC
>JAZRDG010000016.1:0-16098 GCA_045660125.1 Eubacteriales bacterium
GGCGGGCGATCACTGATCGCCCCTACGACGAATTGGGTTTGTATTTCTTATATTCAAAGGGGAAACACCGTAGGGGCGATCAGTGATCGCCCGCCAATCTGATCAAATGTGTTGCCAAGCCCTTGCGACGTATCCGCGCAGCGGATATGTCATCCTCGAGCGTAGCGAAGGATCTGCAAGGGCGCGAATATAAAATTTTTTGAAAATTTGAAAAATATGAGAAAAATCCAAGAATTTCTTGACATACATTCATGAAAGCGCTTTACACAAAACGAAGGGAGTCAAACATGAGCAAACGCGCGGAACAACAGACTCTGATGGCTGACGAGCAAATCATTGATCTGTATTGGCAAAGGCAAGAGAACGCAATAAAAGAAACTGACAAAAAATACGGGCAATTTCTGTTCCGCATCGCCTACAATATGCTGCATGACCGACAGGACTGCGAGGAATGCCAAAACGACACCTATCTTGGAGCGTGGAATGCCATTCCTCCCACAAGACCTGCGGTGCTTGGAGCGTTTTTGGTGCAGATCATGCGACGTATCGCAATCAACCGCTATCGGGAAAAAACAAGCAAAAAGCGCATCCCGTCCGAGCTGACGGTAGCACTTGACGACGTGCAGGACACGTTGCACAACAACGAATCTGTCGGGGCGGCATACGAGGCAGCAGAGGTAGGCAAGATCATCAATGAATACGTCAAGACTCTACCCGACCGCCAACGCTACATATTTATTGACCGATTCTATTTGGCGGAATCGGTGGAGACCATCGCCGCCGATCTGAAAATCTCGCCTGCCACCGTATATCGCGAGATCGATAAGATCAAGCAGGGGCTAAAATCACACTTGGAAAGGAATGATATTTTTATATGAACAGCGATATTTTCATGGATGCCGTTGGGTATCTGGATGCGGATATTCTGGCACAGCATTTGCAGAAAAAGGATCGGCTGCGACATAGACCCAAACGCAAACTGCACGCATGGAAATGGTCTGCAATAGCCGCGAGCATTTGTGTAGTGTTTGCATTGGGGGCGGTTATGGTTCCGTATATGCAAGATATAGGCAATACAGAAATTTTGAGATATTATCATGTTGGCGCAACGGTACAGAACAGTGCAGGTTCTCTGACGTTTGATAGTGTTGATACAGAAAAGCATACGTGCAGTTTTACACTTGTAAAAGAAAAAGACTCACAAATTTATTTCAAATTCGGAGGCTTTATCGTATTGGAGGAATGGACGGATGAACAAGGGGTTGGACGCCAAAAAGTACAACTATATGACATTGTTACACCTTCTGAAAATTACAGACCCGACAATGGTCATGAAGTAAAAGACGTTGAGTTGGTGATTACGGTGAACGGAACGGTTGTCGATACTTTGCCGAGAGAACCGGGTGAATATAAAATCACGATAGATTACAGTGCATTGTTTTCATCGTTGGATCACGTGGAAAATATGGTTGAGGTGTCAGGCTTTGGCAAATTCAAACTGTTTGATTAGGCGAGCACATTCAAGCTGAACGTCCCTCTCAACACGCATCATATAAAAACGACAGACACGCCTCGGCGTGTCTGTCGTTTTTCATTTTACCACTCCAGCGAAATTTCCTTGTTCTGCTCGGAGGAATCGTAGATTGCCTGCATCATACGCGCGGTGATGATGACCTGGTCGATGTGAGAGGGAAGCTTCTCGCCCGTCTTGATGCAACGGATGAAGGAGTCGATCTCGTTCTGGAACATGTGCCCGCTCTCGTATTCGGGCACTTCCTTGGCCAGCTTGCCGTCCTTGGTGCCGAACAGGGTAAAGTTGCCGCCGTAATTGAGACGCACGCCTGCCTTGTCGCCAAGGAAGTCGATGTAAGCCTCGCCAACGCCGATATTCTGTGCCCACGCGCCGTTAAAGGTGATGGTGGGACCCTCGGTGCGGATAAAGCCGGTGACGCTGTCGTCAACGTCGTAGGTGCCGCCAAGATCCTTGGTATCCTCAGCCCACATGCCCTCGTACACGTAATTCGGCATGTCCACGCCCAGCTTGCAGAACGCCTTGCCCGAAACGGTTTGGGGCTTGGGGTCACCGGTGCAGAACATGACGATATCAAGGTAATGCACGCCCCAGTCGATCAAAGCGCCGCCGCCTGCGATCTCCTTGGTGGTAAACGCGCCACCAAGACCGGGGATAGAACGCCATGCGCGGAAGGAAACGTACACGTGATACACCTCGCCCAGCACGCCGTCCTCGATCAGCTTACGAATCTCGTTCACAGCCGTGTTGAAGCGGTTGACCACGCCGATATTGAGCACCTTGCCCGTCTTGTGCTGCGCTTCCTGCATCAGCTTTGCCTCTGCATAGGTTCTTGCAGCGGGCTTTTCGCAAAGCACGTGCTTGCCGTGCTCCAAAAAGTCAATGGCAATGGTGGTGTGCATACGGTTGGGGGTACAAACCGAAACTGCGTCCAGATCCGGATCGTCCAGAATGTCGTGGTAATCCACGATCGCAGTACCGCAGCCGTACTTTTCCACGGCAGCCTGTGCCTTTTCGGGAATAATGTCGCAGAAATACTTGATCTCCACCTCGGGGTTATTCATGTAAGCGGGAATGTGTGCGCCGTTGGCGATCGTACCGCAGCCGATCACGGCAACTTTGGTTTTGCTCATAGTATGCCTCCTTGATAAAAGCTATTAGCCATATTATACACGAAAAAGTGTAAATCGTCAAGAATTATCGGGGATGTTCATACTATGTTAAAATATTTCTGCTACAATATGAGAAATCGATATGATTCGGAGGTCGCTGTGACAGTTAAGATCGTAAAGCTGCAGCAAAACGCCAAAATTCCCACGTACGGTAGCACCGATGCAGCAGGTGCGGATCTGTATGCTTGCCTTGAAAAGCCCGTATCCATTCTGCCCGGACAGACCGTGCTGATCCCCACGGGTCTTAGTATGGAGATCGAGCAGGGTTTTGCCGGCTTTATTTATGCGCGCAGCGGTCTTGCCACCAAGCGCGGTCTTGCGCCTGCAAACAAGGTAGGCGTGATCGATTGCGACTACCGCGGTCAGGTCATGGTATCCTTGCACAACCATTCAAGCGCACCCCAATACGTTGAACCCGGTGAAAGGGTAGCGCAGATCGTTTTCGCGCCTGTATATCAAGCCGCATTCCTTGAGGCAGAGGCACTGAGCGACACCGAGCGCGGTACGGGCGGCTTTGGCTCTACCGGCACTAAATAAGGCTTTCATTTATTAAAATAAAAATTTTCGGAGGAACACAATGAACGCAAAAAGAATTCTTTCCATGCTGCTTGCAATGCTGATGCTGGGCGTTTGCCTTGTAGGCTGCAACCAGGGCGGCAACGGTGATGAAACCACGCCTGAGGACACGACCGAGGCGCCTGCAGAGCAGCCCACCACCGATGCTACCACCGAAGAGGAGACCACTGAGGAAGAGACCACCGAGGAAGAGACCACGCGCGGTACTGTCAACGATGCTCCCATCGGCGACATTCTCAAGTACGACACCTTTGATCTGAACACCTACATGACCCCCGTATGGGACGGCAGAGTCGTTTACAACGAAACCGTTATGTTCGTTGGCATGAACGACCAGGCATCGCTTCTGTACACCCCCGACGAGATCCTTTCCGTAACCTCCTACGACCTCAAGACGGTCTATGAGCAGGGTAAGGACTACGACGTGGTTGACGGCAAGCTGGTACTGCTGGAAGGCACTCGCATTCCCGTTATCGCGTTTGATCAGTACTATCATGAAAAAGAAGTTCCCGGTATGCCTGCACAGCTGGCTGTTAAGCTGGACGGCAAGACCTACTACGTATACTGGGGTGAGGGCACTACCATGACCCAGTGGCAGGTTGCCGTAACCTACGTACACGACCAGTACTGGGAAGGCTTTAAGCCCGAGCACTCTGATCAGTTTGCATCCCTGATCGAAAAGATGGAAAAGGGTGAGGACGTTACCATGATCTTCTATGGCGACAGCATTACCTTTGGTGCAACCTCCTCCAGCGGTGCAAACGTGCATCCTTACGCTCCTCCTTATACCCAGATGTTCACGCAGTACCTCGCACAGAAGTACGGCTACACCATCAAGTACGTCAACACCGGTCTGACCGGCACTTGCCCTCCTCCTTCTACGGATAGCGTATTCGGTACCAACGGTACCATTACCTACATCAACACCGCTGTAGGTGGCTGGACCAGTGCAGATGGCTCTAACAAGTTTAATGAGTACGTCAAGCCCTACGTGGATCAGTACGGCTGTGACTTCTTCCTGCTGGCATTCGGTATGAACGATGCAGGTAACTCTCCCAACAACGAAAAGAAGGCGATCAAGAAGATCTCCGATAAGCTTTACGATATCGCGCCCGAGGCAGACATGCTGCTGGTGGCAACCATGATCCCCAACCCCGAAGCAACCAATGGCTGGTACGGCAATCAGCACCGCTTTGAGACCGTATTTGAGGCTCTGGCAGAGGATTACGTAAAGGATGGCAAGTCCTGCGCAGTTGCTAAGATGACCAGCATGAGCCAGAGAATTCTGGAGAACAAGCGCTTCCGCGACCATACCGGTAACAACATCAACCACCCCAACGACTTCTTGGGCAGACTGTACGCTCAGGTCGTATTTGAAACCGTTATCGGTTACTGATAACCTAAATAAAAAATGACTGTCGATATTCGACAGTCATTTTTTTGTTTTTAGCGTTTTTGTTCCGTGTAATATTAAAGAAAATGAACTCCGAATGAACAAATCGGACAAAATGTGCGCAAAAGTGCCCCGAGGGCATCGGGAAATGCCCGAAAATGGGGAGAAAAAGAGAAAATACGCGCAAAATCAAGCGAAAAAGGCGCGCAAATATCTTAAGATTCGACGGTTGCGCGGTGCTATAATGGTTAGGACACTATGGTTTCGGAGGACGAAAAAATGATCAATCAAGACGTAGCGGAGCAGATCTGCTGCGCGACCTACAAGGCAGGAGACTTGGAGATCAAGGCGATCCTGCACGCACGTTACGTAGGTCTTGCGCATCAATACAGTATGATACTGGAGCAGCAGGGCGAGAGCACGGAATGCGCGCTTGGCAGCGATATCGAGCAGGCAAGACGGCTGTTTTTTGACGTTGTGTTTGGCGGCGTGACGGCGTGTACGCTGCATGACGTAGTTGAGGATCGGATGGGGACGCTTTTTTAAGAGAAATGTGCTATGATATGTTTGTAGAAAAAAACATAGGAGGTTTTATGACAAAAACATATCAGGCAGAACACTTTACCGGTGCACAGCTGGACGGCGTTATGCAAAAGGTGCTCAGCGGTGAGATGGCAGGCAAGGGCTTGGAATTTGATGCCGAGGGCAACTTGAATTGCGCCAAACACGGCTATAGCAGGCTGCTGTATTCCTACACGCATACGGGCAATCCGCAGGCGCAGCCAACCGCGCTGGATATCACCACAGGCATATACACCGCGCCCAAGCACGGATTTACCAATCTGATGCCCGTGTACGCGGCAATGAACGGGCAATACAATATCGGCGCGCCCTATCGGTATTTGCCGGGGGGACTGGAGCTGGGAGTCGCGAGCAATACCGGAAACGCGCAGATGTATTACTGCCGTGTGATCGACGAGGACCATTTTGCTATCAGCAAGGAGTCTACGGGGGATTACTTGACCTATACGTCAACCGCCGATACCGACGTCAGCACGTTCCACTTTGAAAATATCGGCACGCATGAGCTGATCATTGAAGGGGTGGACGTCAGAGAGTGCTTGCTGGTCATCAACGGTAAGATCTTGAACAATATCAGATGGATCCATCCCACGGGCAAGCTCATGTTTGCCAATTCCAAGGGCAACCAGACCGGCGCAAAGGCGTATGACGCCGCTATGGGTACAGATACGTTCGGCTCGTGCTATTTCGGCAGACCCGGCTTTAACTACGTCTACGGCATGATCGAATTTCAAATGCGCGATGGGCGACACGTCACGCAGGTCAACAACGTGGATTACGTTTTGTACAGTACGGGCGGCGCCCCCACGATTTTGCGCAACCGACAGTATTATCACATGCGACTTTCGGGCGACACGATCGAGGGGATTACCATGTATGGCGACCAGTATGGCGGATTTTTCAACGGAACGACTGTGGAGGTATATGCAAGATGATGACAGAAAGAATTGTTTGTAACGCCAAAACAGGCACGGTTACGCGCACGTTCGTAGAGCAACCTGCGCCTGTAGCCATGGACTTTGCCGCAGAGATCGAGCAGTGCAAGCAGCGGCTGGCAGAAACCGATTACGTTGCCATCAAGATCGCGGAGGGCGCAGCCACCCGCGAGGAGTATGCAGACCTGCTTGCCGAGCGCAAAGCCCTGCGCGCGCGTATCGGTGAGCTGGAGCAGCTGCAAATGTAACGGACGGCTTGACATATTTGCCGCTTTGCGGTATAATGGTGGTAACGTAACCAAATGAAAGGCGGTCGGAATATGATCAGCGCAAGCATTGACTTTTCTAAAATCAACGGACCCATCAAGCCCCTGCACGGCTTTAACAACGCGCCCGAGCCGGATTGCGAGTCGGGATATCGCGACGTGCTGGCAAATGCGGGCATACCCTTTGTGCGCCTGCACGATATGGGCGGCCACTACGCGGCAGCGAGATACGTGGATGTTGCCAACGTGTTTCCCGATTTTGATAAGGACCCCGCGGACCCAGCAAGCTATGATTTTGCGTTTACCGATTGGCTGATCGCGGATATTTACAGACAGGGCAGCGAGGTGGTCTACCGCCTTGGCAGCAGCATCGAGCCCGAGCATTTTGTCAAGCCGCGCAATATCTATCCGCCTGCGGATCATCTCAAGTGGGCGCGCATCTGCGAGGGTATCATTCGCCATTATAACCACGGCTGGGCAAACGGCTATCATTTTGGCATTCGCTACTGGGAGATCTGGAACGAGCCGGACAACACGCCCGACGTTGCGGACAACCCCATGTGGAAGGGCACACCCGAGCAGTATTATGCGCTGTATGAGGTGACCTCGCGCCACTTAAAGGCTTGTTTCCCCGAGCTGATGATCGGTGGCTACGGCAGCTGCGGCTTTTACGCGGTGCTTGGCGGCTACGTCAAGGCAGCAAACAGCTCTGAGCGCACCGAGCATTTCATTGACTTTTTGCACGGCTTTCTTGCGCACGTCCGCGCAACCGATTGCCCCTTGGACTTTTTCTCTTGGCATTCCTATGCGGACGCTGCAAGCAACGTGGTCTTTGCGCAGTATGCGCGTAAGACCTTGGACGAATACGGCTACACGCATACCGAAATGCACCTGAACGAGTGGAATCCCGGGCGCGACGTGCGCGGCACGACCTTGGATATGGCACTGATCGCGCAAATGCTGTGCCGTATGCACGCGACCGATCTGCGCGTTATGAACTACTACGACGCACAGCCGTGGTCCACCTACGCAGGCGTGTATGACGGCAATAAGCGCACCGTCGCACCTGCATACTATGCGTTCGTCTATTACAACGCGCTGTACAAGCTGGGCTCTTGTGCCGAGATGGCAGGGGAGTGCGCCGATATGCTTGCCGCAACCGACGGCAAAACGGGTGCTGTGCTGATCAGCAACCCCGATGCAGCCGCGCGCGAGGTCAAGCTTGCGCTGTCCGGGCTTTCGGGCAAGGCGACGCTGCACGCTACCGCCCCCGATTGCACCCAGACCGCCACCGTGCTTGACGCCGCGCAGCAGCTGACGCTGACCGTGCCCGCACAGTGCGCCGTGCTTGTGACCATCGAATAACCAAGCGCAAAAAAGACCCACTCGCCGTTGGCGAATGGGTCTTTATCTTTTTACTGATCACCCTGTGCGGTGGTATCGTTTTTATGCCCCAGCTTTGCCCAGTGCTTAAAGGTCAGCGTCCATGCGCCGGCCGCACAAACGATCAGGAAATAGCGCACGGCGCGAGCCGCGAGGTGACCGTCAAAGAGCGCGTCCAGCACGGGGCGCGTGCCTTCCTTGATCGCCATTACGATGGCAAGACCGATTCCCAGCTTGAGCAGCTGCACCCACCAGACCGCGCGCGTGTCGTACTTGATGAATTTGTCATCCGCAAAGCGGAACAGGATCATGCCAAGTACGCAGCCGAGCATGGTGTAGGCGTTTTTGAGCGCGGACTCGTAGTTGCCGATATTCTCCTCGAAGAACACCTCATCCGGGAAGGGGAACGCGTACAAAAATACCATAAACCCAATCACGAGCAGGGCAAGCGCGCCCATGACTACGTAGATCACGAAAGGGTACTTGTCGTTCAGACGCAAAAGCAGATCGAACGCTACGATCAGCACAAGCGCGATCGCCATGGAAACCAGCACGTCCTGCGGCGTATGCACGCCAAGATACATGCGCGAAAGCGGCACCAGGATCACGCCTGCGATGCATAAGATCTTGACCCACAACCGGCGCGAGCAAACGCCAAGCGCGCCAAGCATGCCAACGCTGTTTTGCGTGTGACCGCTGGGGAAGGAATAGCCGCTAGCCCCCTCGCGCGCAGATTCCACAATGGTGAAATTGGGGTCCTTGACCCAAGGACGGGGCACGCGGAAGCACATTTTGAGAAACTGATTGACAATGATACCGGTAAAGCTGACAAGCAGCACCAAATAGCCGTCGCGCTTATTGCAGCACCAGATCAAAAACAGGCCCAGCGCAAGAAAAAAGGTTTCTTCTCCCACAAGCGTGATGGCTTGCACCAGCACGTCAAGCACGGGATTGCGTAAACTTTCCAAAAAATATAAAACTTCCATGGCAAACACCTTTCTGTAAGTTGCTTTCAGTATAGCATATAAGTGCAGCCGTGTCAAGCAAAAATCGCGCTGTGTCGGTGCAAAGCCCTTGACAAATTGGGGCAAAAATTGTATAATGGGTATATATGAAAATATGGAGGTAGATCCTATGAAACAATTTCCTATCGGCGTGATTTTGGAGTCCTTCCGCACTGACACCAAGACCGCAATCAAGACTGCAGCAGACATGGGCGTGCAGGGCCTGCAGATGTACTGCACCTACGGTGAGCACGCACCCGAAAATATGAGCGCACAGCAAAGACGCGAGCTGCTTGACATGGTCAAGTCGCACGGACTTCGCTTCTCTGCAATTTGCGGTGACCTTGGCATGGGCTTTGGCAACCCCGAAAAGAACCCCGGTGCTATTGAAAAGTCCAAGCGCATCCTGGAGCTTGCAAAGGAGCTGGAGACCGACATCGTAACCACCCACATCGGCGTTGTTCCCGAAGATCCCGCGCATCCCAGATATGCCATTATGCAAGAGGCTTGCGGCACGCTGGCTGCATTTGCGGACAGCATGGGCTCGCATTTTGCTATTGAAACCGGTCCCGAGACCAGCGCAGTGCTCAAGAAGTTCCTTGACTCTCTGGGCTCTCGCGGCGTAGCGGTCAACCTTGACCCCGCAAACCTGGTTATGGTATCTGCTGACGATCCCGTAGAGGCAGTACACAACCTCAAGGACTATATCGTACATACCCACGCAAAGGACGGTGTGATGCTGCATCGCGGCAACCCCGAGTATATTTACGGCGTGGTACATCCCGTTCCTCAGGAATTTGCAGGCATTCAGTATTTTGAAGAGGTTCCGCTTGGCACGGGCGGCGTGCATTTCCCGACCTACCTGCAGGCACTGGACGACATCGGCTACAACGGCTTCTTGACAATTGAGCGCGAGTGCGGCGATAATCCCAGAGGAGATATTCAGACCGCGATCGACCACCTGACCGGTATTATGGGCAAATAAGGAGCAGGGAAATGAAGATTTCTGTCAGCTCTTATTCCTATTATCAGGCGATCCGTGACGGCAGACTGACTCTTGAGCAAACCATTGACAAGGCGCACGAGATGGGCTTTGATGCCATTGAGTTTCTGGATATGCCGGGTGCAACACAGGCTGAAAGACTTGCGTTTGCAAAGGAGCTCAAAAAGAGAGCCGACGCGCTTGGTATGACCATCAATGCGTACACCATCGGCGCAAACCTGTACCACGATACCGCTGCTGCCAATGCATCAGAGGTGGATCGCATGAAGGCGCAGGTGGACGTGGCTGTCGAGCTTGGCTGCTCGGTCATGCGTCACGACGTATGCTATGCTACCACCAAGCAGGGCAACGGCAGAAGCTTTGGCTTGATGCTGCCCACCATTGCGGACAACTGCCGCAAGATCACCGAGTACGGTGCGCAGTGTGGCATTATCACCTGTACCGAAAACCACGGCTACATTGCGCAGGATTCCTATCGCATTGAGCAGCTGTTCAACGCGGTTGCGCACGATAACTACGGACTTTTGGTTGACGTTGGCAACTTCGTGTGTGCCGACGAGGATAACGCGACCGCCGTTTCGCGCGTAGCTCCTTATGCCGTGCACGTGCATGCAAAGGATATGTACAAGTCCACCGAGCCCAAGCCCGGATACGGCAGAACGCGCGGATGCAACTATTTTGCAGGCGCGGCTGTGGGTGAAGGGGATTGCAACGTAGCTAAGTGCATCGAGATCATTCGCTCCACGGGCTATGACGGATATTATTCGATCGAGTTCGAGGGCGCGGAGGATTGCTATGCTGCCATCGCAAGAGGATACGAAAACCTCAAGCGTTTCCTTTCTTAAGCCATGAGCAAATTTATCATTGACCACGATCTGCATCTGCATTCGCAGCTCTCTCTTTGCTCGGACGACCCCGAGCAGAACGCACAGGCATTGCTTGATTACGGCGTGCGCGAGAGCCTTGCCGATATCTGCGTGACCGATCACTACTGGGACGAGAACGTGCCCGGTGCGAGCGGTTGGTACGCGGCGCAAAACTATGCGCACGTGCGTAAGATCTTGCCGCTGCCCGAGAGTGACGCTTGCCGTTTTCATTTCGGCTGCGAGATCGATATGGATCAGTTTATGACGCTTGGCATTTCGGACAAGATGCTGGACGCATTTGAATTTGTCATCGTGCCCACCAGCCATTTGCATATGACGGGCTTTACTATCGCGCCCGAGGATGTTTCCGTGGCGCGTAGGGCAGAGCTGTACCTTGCGCGCAATCATGCGCTCTTGGATATGGATTTGCCGTTTTCCAAGATCGGACTTGCGCACTTTACCTGCAGCCTGATGGAGAGAAACTGTGAAGGCAGCCGCGACGATATTCTGGACGCCATTACCGACGCAGAGTTTGCCGAGCTGTTTGCACGCGTGGCAAAATCGGGCATGGGTGTGGAGCTGAATATGAATCTCAATGATCCGCAAAGTGCGCGCACCATGCGCCCGTATCACATAGCAAAGAGCCAAGGATGCAAGTTCTATCTCGGCTCGGATGCGCATCATCCCAAGAATCTGCAAGCAGCACGCGCACGATTTGAGGCGGCGATCGACGCACTGGATCTGACCGAGGATGATAAGTTTAAGCCGTTTGCGTGATGCACGGACTGCGTCACGGAATTTCTTATGAAAGTTTTGATCAAACTTTTTCAAAAGTTTGCACAGGTCGAGGGCGCAAATCCCTCGTCGCCTCCGCAGAGGCGAAAATCCCTAAACGGCGTTTTTGGTTCTTTTTGCGCCCGCGGTGTCAAAAAGAACGGAAATGGTACCCTCACATAAAATTCTAACAACGAACGGGCGATCAGTGATCGCCCGTTCCTGCGCTTTGTAATTTAAAAATCAAAGAACTGCATTGAAATGATGCAGTTCTTTTGAATTTGACCGCTAAATTTGCATTACCTTATCGGCGATATTTTGGAAAAATTTTGCGTTCCCCCTTGACAAACACAATACCTCGTGATATGATGTATTACGTAAGGAGGAGTATGGCATGGACGTTCAACTCAAAAGGGGCATGCTGGACGTTTGCGTCTTGGCAGCCATTAAAAACGAGGATTCCTACGGCTATAAGATCATCAAGGACATGGCGCCTTACGTAGGGCTTTCGGAATCCACGCTTTATACCATTCTCAAACGATTGGAAAGCGCGCAAATGCTGACCGTCCGCACCGCGGAGCACGGCGGCAGGCTGCGCAAGTATTATCACATTACCGACAAGGGCAGGGAGCGCATTGAGGAATTCAAGAGCGAGTGGCGCGAGGTCATGGCAATGTATCAATTTGTAACCAAGGAGGAAAGCGGAAATGACTAAGCAGGAATTTCTTGCGCAGCTGCAGGCGGGACTTTCGGGCTTGACCGAATCGGACGCACAGGAGCGGCTGACGTTTTACAGCGAAATGATAGACGACCGCATGGAAGAAGGGCTTTCGGAGCAGGATGCCGTCTCGCAGATCGGTGACGTAGAGACAATCGTGGCAAGCATTCTTGCCGAGATCCCCAAAAAAGCACCCGAGCACGTGATCACAAGCGTCGAAAAGCCGACGCATAAAACACAAAAAGTAAACAAAGAGGATAAAAAGCGCTTGGAAACGTGGCAGATTCTGCTGCTGATTCTTGGCCTGCCGCTTTGGCTGCCGCTGCTGATTGCAGCATTTGCCGTAGTGATCTCGCTGCTTGCCTCGCTTTGGAGCGTGGTCGGCACGCTTTGGGGCGCGCTGTTCGGCACGCTTGCAGGCGTTGGACTTGGTGTGACCTTATTCGGGCTTTTGTGCATCATCACAGGCAAATGGGTTATGGGCACAGCACTGTTTGGCGCGGGACTTGCATGCATAGGACTTGCCGTATTTGCGTTTTACGGTTGCATTTATGCCACCAAGGGCGCGGCGTGGCTGACTAAAGTGACCTTCGTTGGCATTGCCAAGCTGTTTGGGGGAAGGAGAGAGGCACAATGAAAAAGAGTACAATCATCACCCTGATCGTCGCAGGTGCAATGGTGCTGTTCGGCGCAGGACTTTTCGCGGGCGCCATGAGTGCAGCCTCTTGGGATTTCAGTATTCTGAACACTTATGAGGTCGTCAACAATACCTATGACGTTGACCAGCCCTTTACCAATATTTCGATCGAAAGTGACACCGCAGATATCCGCTTTGCCAAGTCGAGTGACGGCAAGTGCCGCGTGGCTACGCAAGATCAGAACAATCATATCTACGACGTGGGAGTGCTAGACAATACACTGTATATCCATATGTACTTTAAAGGGTTTTTCGATTTTTCTATCGGGGGCGGTGCATCTCTGACCGTTTATCTGCCCGAGGACGTATACGGTACGCTGACCATCAAGGAAAGCACGGGGGACATTGAGATTCCCGAGAATTTCTCGTTTGAAAGTATGGACATTGAGCTGGATACGGGTGATATCGTCAGTTATGCAGATACGACGGGAGCTTGCAGAATTGCTACTACCACGGGAGATATCAAGGTGGAGAACGCTTCGGTTGGCGCACTTGCGCTCAGAGCCACCTCGGGCAAGATCACGATAAATGACGTTGTATGTGCGGGCAACGTCAGCGCGAACGTCAACACGGGCGATACTTTTGTGACCAATCTGACCTGCCTTGACTTGACCTCCACGGGTACTACCGGTGATCTGAAGCTGACCAACGTGATTGCATCGGGTAAGCTTGATATCACAAGAGATACGGGAGACGTGAACTTTGAGGGCTGCGATGCCGCTGCCATGACCGTAGTGACCGATACGGGCGACATTACGGGCTCACTGCTTTCCGAGAAGGTTTTTGTTTATAAAACCGATACCGGTCGCGTGGAGCTGCCCAAAACCACGACCGGCGGCGTGTGCGACATCACGACCGACACGGGGGATATTATCATTTCGATTCAATAATGTATTCAAAAAGAAACCTCTTGCACCGCAAGGGGTTTCTTTTGCATGTGATACCATTGTATAGATTGAAGCCTTTTTTGTAGGGACAGGCGTCCTCGACTGTCCGCAAGATACCTCGTGAACCCGAGAATGACAGATACGTGCGAAAAAGCCGTCTCCGCCTTCCTCAGGGGCACTGTCATTAAGTTAAGGAATCGGTACCCCGCCCCTGTCATCCTCGAGCAAGCAGCCCTCTTTTAAGATTCTTCGCTTCGCTCGAGAATGACAAAAGAGGGCTGCGCCGCGAAGGATCTTGGGGCGGGGGCGCATCGTCTTTTCTTAACTTAATGACATTGCCCCGGAGGGACGGCTTGTATCGCCTGTCCTTACAAGTCTTTTCTCACCAACTCACGCAGGATATTCTCGCTGCGGTGCGCGTCCACGTGTGAATACATGCCCATCGAACCGATTTCCAAAAGCTTGCCCACGTGCACGTACCCAAGCGCGCTTGGCGGCAGATGCGTGACAAGATCGTCAAGATTACGTACAACTGTAAAGTTCTCCCAACGCTGCCGCGCAAGGGTGGAAACCTTGCCCCATATCACACGCGGCGCGCCAAAGCCGTACCCTTGGATATGTCCGCGCAAGTCGGGGCGGTGAAACCATACGTATTCGTGGCACAGCACCGCCAACGCCCCACCGTGCGAATATCCCACCGTCACAATACTCTTCAATTTGGGGTCGGAAATTGCAACAGCCACCTTTGGCTCAATTTCGTGCCATACCTTGATAAATCCACGGTGCGCCATCCACGTTGCGGACTTTTGTTTGTGGTACGGACGGGCAGGGAAGTCGAGATTGTTTTTCCAGTCGCGCGCACCGTCCGAGTCCTGCAAATAGATATACAGCACAGCCCCCCTGCGCTCTATGTAATAGCTCGCCGCCTCGGCAGCCTGCACGTATGGCGCGTCCAAACACCGCGCGAATAACACACTCATTTTCATTGTATCACCCCATCATAGCCTATGCTGCATGAACGAAAGGCGTTATGTGCTGACCGACAACGTTGTGCACATGAAAAAAAGCACGCGATACTGTGCGCATCGCGTGCTTATGATGATGTAATTTACGGTACGATATCCTTGTATTGCTCGTAAGGGAGCGGCTCTGCATCGAGCTTTTTGATCACAAACTCGTTGACAAAATAAGGAATATCGCTTTTATGTGTAACCAAATGCTGTTTATGCAATCTGAGGTAGCAGCCCCCGTCAGACTCACGGATAAATACGGTGTAAGCAATTGAAGCACCCCACCTTTCAAGCGTGAGCGTCATTGTGGATTCATCAAAAGTGTATTGCAGGGTATCATTTGCCGAGGGAAGGTACAGTTGGCGAATCAAAGTCTCTTTCTTGCACTTCACATAAAACAAGTGGTTCTGCATGAAGGAATCCTGATTGACAATGCCGTTTGAAACCTTTTGGCTTTTGATGATCGGAACCAAAATTACAAATGCCAACACAATGAGTCCGATGCTAATTGCTGCAAATAGAGCAGAAAATAGAACTAATTCCCAATGATCCATGTGAGTACCTCCGATTATTCAGTTTGTGTTTTCTCCAAATACTCTCTGATCTTGACCATTGCCTGTTCGCTGATGACGTGCTCGATCTTGCAGGCGTCTGCCGAGGCGGTCTCCTCGTCAATGCCGATCGAGCAGAAGAATGCGGTCAGGGTCTTGTGTCGCAGATAAACGCTCAGTGCACGCGCCTCACCCTCGGGGGTCAGGGTAATGTGCCCTTGGGAGTCCACCTCGATCATGCCGTCCTCCTTGAGCAGCCCCAATGCGCGGCTGATGCTGGGCTTGGAATAGCCCGTGCTCTTGACCACGTCGATTGCGCGCACAAACTCTAATTGATCGCGCAGCATCAGTATGTTTTCCAGATACATCTCGCCCGATTCCAGTATTTTGCTCACGGCTATCCCTCCCTTGATTTCTTTTCTTTATTATATCACACGAGCCCTTAAAAATCAAGTGCTTTTTTCGCAATGGGCAAAATGTACAAAAAGGGAAGGGCTATCTTGGCTACTCTGCGATTTTGCTCCAAACTTGAAAAAATTATCTGCAAGTTATTGACAAAAAACGCAAAAGCATATATAATAATCACAGTTAGCATATGCTAACTCGTAGAAATGCTATGAAACAAAAGCAGATTTCGCATTCCGGAGAAAGGGGACACGAAATGAAAACGCTAAGAGAAGTCAAGGTAGGACAGACCGCCCGCGTGGTCAAGCTGCACGGTGAAGGCGCGCTCAAGCGTCGCATCATGGA
>JAZRDG010000017.1:0-24935 GCA_045660125.1 Eubacteriales bacterium
TGCCGTTCTCAGCAATCAAAGAAGTGAACTTGTTCACGGTAGCATTGGTTGCTTCCTCACCGTTGGTTACGTCAACGATGAACAGACTTTCATAAGAATTGAGTACCTTTTCCATGTGTTTTTACCTCCCTATGGACTTTATTACGACCGCGTATCTCTTCGTCTTTATTTATACGCGGTAGAGAGACGAACTGCTGTGCAGTCCGTACCGAGGATATATTATACCACAAAGTGGAATGCTTGTCAATGCTTTTTTGAATATTATTTTTTACAAAAAATCACGAAATTATTGCCAAATCCATGGGGAATATGATATAATATACAAAAGAGAAAAGACGGAGGTGTAATATGGCACAAAACCAAAAGAAGAGAAAGAAGAGCAAAAAGATGCCAAAGGCTTTGCGCGTTTGCCTGATCATGCTGGCAGTGCTTGCCGTGCTGGTTTGTATTGCTATGGCGCTTGCCATGACGGGCGTGATTCCTGCCAATACGGTTGAGGACTTTTTGGACGGCTTTATCGGCAAGGGCGTGGAAAAGGCACTGGATAAGATACTGCCCAACGACCTTGTGGACGAGGTGTTTGTTGACAAATATAACGATTTCGTGGATTTCATCATGGATCTTTTGCCAAAGCCCGAGCGCGTGGCGCTGGATGGCGAGATCATGGTATATTTCTTTGACGTGGGGCAATCGGACAGCATTCTGATCATGGCACCCGAGTATAACGTGCTCATCGATGCAGGCGATAACGATTGCGCGGACGCGCTGGAGAAGTACCTTGACGACCTTGGCGTGACCACGCTCAACTGCGTGATCGCCACCCATCCGCACGAGGACCACATCGGCAGCATGGATATGATCTTTGACGAATTTGAGGTGGTCAATCTGCTCATGCCCAACGCAGAGGTGGATACCGATACCTTTGACGCTACCGGTGACTATACCCGTATGATGGAGGGCGCACAGGAGCAGGGAACTGCCGTGACCTACGTAAAGAGCGGTGATTCCTTTAGCTTTGGTGAGTTGAATTTCTTGTTCCTTGCACCCAATGCGACCGATTACAACGACCTCAACGACTGGAGCCTTGTGACCAAGGTTACCTACGGCTCGACCTCGATGATCCTGACGGGCGACGCAGAGAGCGTTTCCGAAAAGGAGATTATTGCCAAGTATGCAAGCAGCGAGCTGGATTGTGATATTCTCAAATCGGGTCACCACGGCTCGTCCTCCTCGTCCTGCAACGAATTTTTGGACGCCATTGACGCAGAGATCGCCATCATTTCCTGTGGCACGGGTAATAAGTACGGTCACCCCAACCAGCCGGTTCTTGACCGATACGAGGAGCGCGGCATGACCGTGCACCGCACCGATCTTGAGGGCACCATCGTCTACTCCAGCAACGGCGCGGAGTTTACAAGGGTGCCGTAAGCAAGCTTTAGTTCTCCCACTTGCACAAGAGCAGTGGGAGAACTTTTTTGAAAAAACACTTGACAATCGGAGAAATACACAGTATAATATATAAGTCATTTTGACGGGCTATTAGCTCAGTTGGTCAGAGCTACCGGCTCATAACCGGTTGGTCCGGGGTTCGAATCCCTGATAGCCCACCAAAAAAGGACAGGAGGCACATCGTGCCCCCTGTCCTTTTTTGCTTTGACTCTCCCGATTCAGAACCCCAGCATAAGCGTCGCAGCGCGACGCGATATGCTGATTTGCGCCGGGAAAGTAAACACATAGGATAAGTTTTGGCGCAAATATGGGTTCTGAGTCCCTGATTCACCATTTGGACGTCCGTCCCAATTTACCCCGCATGAGCGGCTTCGCCGCTCATGCAAGGTTTGCGCCGGGAAAGTAAACACATAAGACACGTATTGGCGCAAATATGGGTTCTGAATCCCTGATACACCATTGGGGCATCCAACATTTATTCCATTACCCCAGCATAAGCGTCGCAGCGCGACGCGATATGCTGATTTGCGCCGGGAAAGTAAACACATAAGACACGTATTGGCGCAAATATGGGTTCTGAATCCCTGATGTGCGCGTTGTAATATGCCCCAATATAGGTGGTGTGTTAGCAAGATGTTCTTGGGCGGGAGCGGGCGATCACTGATCGCCCCTACAAGTGTTAATGATGAACCCTTCACAATTATAAGACCGAATCGTAGGGGCGATCAGTGATCTCCCGCGGGCGTTCGCAGAACGCTCCTACGGAAACAATCCTTCGATGTGTTCGGAAAAGAGCATTGCACGCCATTCTCAATTTTTTATAATCCCATCTTTACATTTCCCCAAAACTGTGCTATACTATTATACTGACATACTATGACGTGAAAGGAGAAGCACGATGGGAAACTTTAAACTACACAGCCCGTTTTCCCCCATGGGCGACCAGCCGCAGGCGATTGAACAGCTGGTCGAGGGGCTTGATCGCGGCGACCGCTATCAGACGCTGCTTGGCGTTACAGGCTCGGGTAAGACCTTTACCATGGCAAATATCATTGAAAAATGCAACCGCCCCGTGCTGATTCTGGAGCCCAACAAAACCCTTGCAGCACAGGTCTGCACCGAAATGCGCGAATTTTTCCCCGAAAACGCGGTGGAATTCTTTGTGTCTTACTACGATTATTACCAGCCCGAGGCGTATATTCCGGGCAAGGATATGTATATCGAAAAGGACGCTTTGGTCAACGACGAGATCGACCGTCTGCGCCATAGCGCGACCTCCTCGCTGTTCGAGCGCCGTGACGTCATCATCGTGGCGTCGGTTTCCTGCATCTACACGCTGGGTGACCCAGTGGAATACCAGACGCTGCAGATCTCTCTGCGTCCCGGTATGCTGATGGACCGCGACGCGCTGATCCGCAAATTGGTGGCGATCAGCTATTCCCGAAACGACCTGAACCCCGTGCGTAACAGCTTCCGCGTGCGCGGCGATACCGTGGAGATCATGACCGCAAACGTGTCGGACAAGCTCTTGCGCGTGGAATTTTTCGACGACGAGATCGACCGCATCTCGGTCATCAATCCCGTCACGGGCGAGCTTGTGCGCATTTTGTCCTATGCCGTGATCTTTCCCGCAACGCACTATGCCGTGTCCGACGAAAAGCGCGATGCCGCTCTTGAGGAGATCCGCCGCGAAATGGTGGACAGAGCCGCTTGGTTTGAATCCGAGGGCAAGCTGATCGAGGCGCAGCGCATTACCGAGCGCACCAAGTATGACCTTGAAATGCTGCGCGAGGTGGGCTTTTGCTCGGGCGTGGAGAACTATTCTCGCGTGCTGGCGGGCAGAGAACCGGGCTCGACGCCCTACACGCTGCTGGACTATTTCCCGGATGACTATATTCTGTTTATTGACGAATCGCACGTTGCCGTACCGCAGGTGCGCGGCATGAGCGGCGGCGATACCGCAAGAAAGAAAAATCTGGTAGACTTCGGCTTCCGTCTGCCGTCCGCCTACGACAACAGACCCCTGTACTTTGAGGAATTTGAGGACAAGATCAATCAGGCGATCTTTGTCAGCGCAACGCCCGGACCTTACGAAAAGGAGCACGCCGAGCAGGTGGCAGAGCAGCTGATCAGACCCACGGGTCTGCTTGATCCCGAGGTAGAGGTGCGCCCGATCGAGGGGCAGGTGGACGACCTGCTTGGCGAGATACGCGAGCGCGTGGAGAAAAAGGAGCGCGTGCTGGTGACCACGCTGACCAAGAAAATGGCAGAGGATCTGACCGATTATCTGGAGCAGAACGGCGTGCGCGTGCGCTATATCCACATCAACGTGGAGACCATGGAGCGTATGGAGATCATTCGTGACTTGCGTATGGGCGTGTTTGACGTGCTGGTGGGCACCAACCTCTTGCGCGAAGGACTTGACTTGCCCGAGGTGTCCTTGGTGGCGATTCTTGACGCCGACAAGGAAGGATTCCTGCGCGGTGAGACCTCGCTGATCCAGACCATCGGACGTGCCGCGCGTAACGCGTCGGGTAAGGTGATCATGTACGGCGATACCGTCACGAACTCGATGCAAAGAGCCATTACCGAGACCGCGCGCCGCCGACAGAAGCAGGACGCGTACAACCAAGCAAACGGCATCGTACCGCGCACGGTTGTCAAGGATATCCGTGACGTTATCGATATGGCAACGCCGAGTGGTGGCAAGCAGGGCACAAAGGCAGTCGAGACCGCCAAGGGCAAGATGAGTCCCAAGCAAAAGGACAAGCTGATCGCAGAGCTGACCGCAGAAATGCGCAGCGCGGCAGCCAAGCTGGAGTTCGAAAAGGCGGCGTACCTGCGCGACCGCATCAAGCGCATTCAAGGAGGAGAAGAGATATGAAGCAAGCAAAGAAAAAGCGTATTCCGCTGATCAACGGCAAGTATCTGTGCTGGACGCTGCTGATCCTGGCAGGCGAGCTGGTGCTTTTGGGCGCATCGTACGTCTTTCACGTGCTGGATAACGTGATCGGCTACGTCGTGCTGCCGTTTTTCGGCTTTTTCACGGTATATACCGCATACGAGGCGTTCGTGCTGGCGTTTGAAGCCGTCAGCGTCAGTGCCGACGGCGTCGTGGTGGCAGGCAAGGATCAAAACGGCAACGCCGTGCATTTCGAGCTGGATGCGCTGATGTACGTATATCCTTGTGACGCAAGGGGAAATCGCATTCCCGAGGATCGCGACGTATATGAAAAGATCGGCATTGCGTTTTACATGAAGGATGGCAAAACCAAGATCCGACAGACCTCTCGCGTCAGCGCAAAGCAGCTTGCAAAATTGCGCGCCGCGCTTGGCGTGAGCAGCGGAGCGGAGCACGCATAAAATATCCCAAAACACAAAGAAAGACAAGATATGAAGCAAGATAAAATCATCATTCGCGGTGCGCGCGTCAACAACCTCAAAAACGTTGACGTGGAGATCCCGCGCGATCAGCTGGTCATTCTCACGGGGCTTTCGGGCTCGGGAAAATCCTCGCTGGCATTTGACACCGTGTATGCAGAGGGGCATCGCCGCTTTGTCGAGTCGCTTTCCTCGTATGCGCGTATGTTCCTTGGTCAGATGGACAAGCCCGACGTGGACAGCATTGACGGTCTGAGCCCCGCCATTTCGATCGACCAGAAGACCACCTCCAAAAACCCGCGCTCTACCGTGGGTACGGTGACCGAAATTTACGACTATCTGCGTCTGCTTTACGCACGCGTGGGCGTACCGCATTGCCCGGTGTGCGGCAAGGAGATCAGAAGACAGAGTACCGACACCATCATTGATCAGATCTGCACGCTGCCCGAGGGCGAGCGCCTTTTGGTGCTTGCGCCTGTTGTGCGCGCGCAAAAGGGTATGCACGAAAAGGTGCTTGCCGATGCCAAAAGAAGCGGCTATGCCCGTGTGCGCATCGACGGCAGCCTGTACGATCTTGGCGAGGAGATCTCGCTGGATAAGAACAAAAAGCACGATATTGAGGTCGTGGTAGACAGACTTGTGCAAAAGGAGGGCGTCAGATCCCGCCTTGGCGACTCTGTTGAAACCGCGCTGAACCTTGCCGAGGGACACCTTTTGATCGTGACCGTGCCGCGCGGAGAGGGCAAGCCGATCGAGCTTGCGTTCTCGCAAAGCTACGCCTGCGAGGAGCACGGCATTTCGATTGGTGAGCTTGAGCCCCGTATGTTTTCCTTTAACAATCCCACGGGCGCGTGCCCTGCGTGCGCAGGTCTTGGCGAGATGCAGACGGTGTCTGCCGCCAAGGTCATTCCCGATAAGCGTCTTTCGCTGCGCGGCGGTGCTATCGCGGTCAACGGCTTTAAGACCTTGGAGGAGGACAGCTGGAACGGACCTTTGTTCGCCGCTGTGGGCGAGGTCGCGGGCTTTACCTTGGATATGCCCATCCGCGAGTACAGCACAAGTGCGCTCAACGCCCTGTTGTTCGGCACGGGCGATCGCGTCTATCGCATCAAGCGCCATTTCGGTGGCGTGGATCACGAGCAAACGCTGATGTTCCACGGCATTCTCGAAATGGTGGAAAGCCGCATGAAAAACGGCGGCATGTTCGGCAAGGAATATTACACGCAGTTCGTGCAGGAGGCAGATTGCCCCACCTGCGGCGGCAAGCGTCTTTCTCCCGTGGTGCTGGGCGTCACGGTTGGCGGACTCAACATTCACGATTTTTGCGCCATGTCGGTGGAAAGCGCACTTGCATTTGTCGAGTCGCTGCAGTTTTCGGGCGGTGAAGCGGTCATTTCCAAGGAAATTCTCAAGGAGATCCGCGCGCGCCTCGGCTTCCTTGTCAGCGTTGGTCTTGGGTATCTGACGCTGGGACGCAAGGCAGGCACGCTTTCGGGCGGTGAAGCGCAGCGTATCCGACTTGCCACGCAGATCGGCTCTGCGCTGACAGGCGTGCTGTATATTCTGGACGAGCCCAGCATCGGCTTGCACTCGCGTGATAATTCCAAGCTGATCGCCACGCTCAAGACCCTGCGCGACCTTGGCAACACGGTCATTGTGGTCGAGCACGACGAAGAGACCATGCAGGAATCCGACTATATCATTGACGTAGGCCCGGGTGCGGGCGTGCACGGCGGACGCATCGTTGCCGCAGGAACGCCCAAGCAGGTGGCAAAGAACGAAGATTCGCTCACGGGCGGCTATCTTTCGGGCAGACTTTCGATCCCCGTGCCTGCGGAGCGCAGAGCAGGGAACGGCAATTTCCTGCGCGTCTTTGGTGCAGAGGAGCATAACCTGAAAAAGCTGGACGTTGAAATCCCGCTTGGCTGCTTTGTGTGCGTCACAGGCGTGTCGGGCTCGGGTAAGTCCTCCTTGGTCAACGGCATCATTCATCCCGTGCTGGCGGACAGACTCAATAACGCTATCACGTACCCCGGTAAGCACGAGCAGCTGACAGGTGACGAGCATCTGGATAAGATCATTTGCATCGACCAAAGCCCGATCGGCAGAACGCCGCCCCCCCACCCTGCAACCTATACGGGCGTGTTTGCCGATATCCGCGATCTGTTCGCGCAGACCAAGGATGCCAAGGCAAAGGGATACGGACCGGGCAGATTCTCCTTTAACGTCAAGGGCGGACGCTGCGAAGCCTGCGAGGGCGACGGCGTGCGCTGCATTGAGATGCACTTTTTGCCCGACGTGTACGTGACTTGTGACGTATGTAAGGGCAAAAGATATAACCGCGACACCCTGGACGTCAAGTACAAGGGCAAGAACATCAACGACGTACTGGAAATGACGGTCGAGGAGGGCGTGACCTTCTTTGACGGCATGCCGCGCATTCTGCGCAAGCTCAAAACGCTGCAGGACGTGGGCCTTGGCTATATCAAGATCGGTCAATCGTCCACCACGCTTTCGGGCGGTGAGGCGCAGCGTGTCAAGCTGGCAACGGAGCTTGCCAAGCGCGATACGGGCAAGACCATTTACGTGCTGGACGAGCCCACCACGGGTCTGCATACTGCAGACGTAGCGCAGCTGCTGGGCGTGCTCCAGCGTCTTGTGGATGGCGGCAACACGGTGCTTGTCATCGAGCATAACATGGACGTCATCAAGTGCGCCGACTATATCATTGACCTTGGTCCCGAGGGCGGCGACGGCGGCGGTACGCTGGTTGCCAAGGGCACACCCGAGCAGGTAGCCGCGTGCGAGCAATCGTATACGGGACAGTACCTGCAAAAGGTCATGAACAAAAAGTAATAACTGAGATAGAAAACCCTTGCGTTGCAAGGGTTTTCTTGTAGGCCAAAGTAGCAAAACTTCCCCTGTGGGGCGAGCAAGCAAAAGCGCGAGCCATGATACCGGGGACTGTCACCCTGTGTCATGTCCGCAGGACATGATACTGCGGGACTGTCCCCCGTGTCGTGGCGACGCGGGAAATTTGAGCGGTTTGTGCAACGTCTGTTTAGTCAAAGTCACATTTACGCTTGCGGCGGGACGTAAAGCCCCGCCCTACGAAGTCGTGCGTACCGAACGGAGATCCTCAAAACGCTGCCGCGTTTTGACTTTCAAAAATCAGCAATTTGTTGCAGATTTTTGAAAGTTCGACTGCGAAAACATCCCCCCGGGATGTTTTCTCCGCTCAGGATGACAATAGGGGGGAAGCATGAATCGTGATGCTGCCGAGATATCGTAGGCACGATTTTTTTTGTTTTTTCTCAAAAAACTGTTGTCAAACGTAAAATTTTCCGTACTTATGGGTGAAGCACATGTGCAAAGCAAGTTTGAGAAGGGAGGAAGGATGCATGATCCTTGAACAAAAAACGTGGGATCGTATCCCGAACGACGGCGAGATCGTAGAGCTCTTGTGCCGTCGGGATGAATTTGCCCTGCGGGCGGTCATGACCAAATACGGTGCACTCATGAAAAGCATCGCGCAGCAGATCACGGGCTCGGAGCAGGACGCAGAGGAATGCGTTAACGATGCCGTATTGGAGCTTTGGAATACCGTGCCCCCCGCGTGTCCAAAGCAGCTCTCGGCATTCGTGGGCGGTATCGTCCGCAGACGCGCCATTGACCGCGTGCGCTATAATCAAGCAGAGAAAAGAGCGGGAAGTGAATATTGCAGCTCGCTTGAGGAGCTTGAAGAGTGCATTCCCGATCGCTTGGGCGAGCAGGAAAGCGATTCCGAGGAGATCTTGCGCATCATCCGTCAGTTCTTGGATAAGCAAAAGCCCGATGACCGAGATATGTTTTTGATGCGGTATTTCCGCTTCATGTCAAACGAGCAGATCGCAGCCCGCCTCGGCATACGCGAATCAAACGTAGTTATGCGGCTGGTTCGTATGCGCAAACGGCTGCGCAAAGAGTTTGAAAAAAGCAATATCCGGTTATAATCAACCATAAGGAGGAAACTATGAATAAGAAAACAGATAAGCTGATTGATGCGATCGGACGCTTGGATGAGCAGCAGATCGCGTCCTGCATGCACCACCGCAGACGTAAAATGTTGAGCGGCAAGGCGCGCATCGCACTCGTGCTGGCAGCAGCATTGTTGGTTACCACGTTGGCGTCCGCTTTGGTCGTGCTTCCCATGATGCTGGAGGGCAACACCCCCGGCACAGAGCCCGGTATCATTCCCGGCACCGAAACCGTGGTGCCCGGCACGGAGAACACTACCGATACCGCCGTGCTCCCCCCCGAGAATACCGCAAAGTTCCCGGGTGTCGCACAGCTGCTCAGCCTTGGCACTCTTTCGTATTCGGGATATACGGTGTCTGACGATGGAATCATCAATTTGCCGGGTAAGGACAACAATGTATCCTTTACAGAAACCGAGGATTATTTCACTGCACCCATTCCGATCATTACGCTGAATTGCGGTGCGCAAAACACTGTCAAGATCAGCTGTGACTACGGAGTGGTCGGTGAAGTGAAACGCGTAAGGGAGTATGGAGAAAACGTTTATCAATACGTAGATGATAACGGAGGCAGATGGGGCATCAGCTACTGCTCGCATTTTGGCGACAATGAGCTGACTATCAAGGGCGACGAAAGCTTTTTGTGGTTTTATGCAGCCCAAATGGGACTTTATAACAATACCGGCTGTAACCGCGACACTTTTATCGACTATACCGTGTACGATCCGGACGGCGAAGTCATTGCGGCAGGCAGCATATACGTAGCTGCGTTCCGTTATATGTTTGCACACGACCTGCGTTTGATGACGAAGATCCCCTTTGACCGTGCGCTCTCTAACTTTGAGATATTTGAAGAGCAGGCGGCGCAATATACCGTTCGCAAGCCGATCAATCTGTATGCCGAATCCTTCGTGGATGAAAACGGTATGATCGACACGGAAAAGCGAGACGCATTCTTTGATTATCATGAAACGGTCAAGTCTGTTCGCAGCACCTTGCCGAAAGAGGAATGGATCAATACAGCTCTCTATCCAAGCGAAGAGGATGGATACGATATCTCCGATCTCGCAAGAGAAGTCGAGGAGATTTGGGTGAATCCTTATGCGTATGATTTTGGTAACAGCCAAGTAAAGCCTACCGAACAAGTGCTTGCTGGGTTTGACCAAGAGCAGCTTTCGTATTATCAGGATTTCCTCGAGAGAAAAGCACAAGCACGCGAAGAAGCAGAAGCCTCTTTTACCTCTCACGATCTGTTGCTGAAAGGCTTTGCCAAGCTGTGTAACGATCATATCGGATTTCACCCTTGGAACGATAAGTACAGCGGTGGTGTAAGCTGCGGCACTATGGCGATCAAATCCGAATACATGGTATTCGAGGTGCGCGGCTACAACGACCAAGACGATACTTCCGGTTGGTGGCTGGTTATCAACGACGAGTATTACAAGGTGCTTGATAGTAGTAATGAAATGCACGAGGGAGAGGAATATCACTTCGTAGAGCATTATATCCTTGAAGGCGGAATAAAGGTGAATTTCTATTTCAGCGATACGTCAGAGGATAAAGTAGAGGTCATCAGACCGTAACGCCCCCGATCGGCACACCGATCTTTAAAATAACCCCTTTAAAAATATTTTTGTGTGATTTATCTCCTCGGCGGGTGTGCTCGCCGAGGGGATTTTTTTGTTTTGTGTGGTCTGCTGCGGGAGCAAGACTGTGCCCAATGACAGGCTATAACGCATACGTGCAATGTGCGCTCCTGACTGCCTGTCTGTCATCCGTTTTCAACGTTTTTTGCGTGTTTTTTCGTCGAGCATTTTTCAAAAAATCCCGTTTCTCCTGTTGACAGGGCAACGTGATAATGTTATAATATAATAGATTATCATTATTATGGGGGCGTGCGTCTATGGCGTGCCCGAAAGGACATTGAAATGAGCCGTTTTGGTTGTAAATATATTTCGATTTTACTCATGTTTGCGCTGCTTTTGTCGGTGCTGTGTCTGTTTACCGGCTGCACCAAAAGCATGACCATCGAGGCAGGGCAGAGCATCACGCCGGCTGATCTGACAGGCGACGAGAGCGCTGTGTTCGGTGCGGATTTTGACCCCGATTGCATCAATCACGCGGGCACGCATACCTTCTCTGTCATCAGCGGCGACAAGACCGTCAAGATCAAGCTCAAGGTCAAGGACACCGTCGCGCCCACCATGCAGACCAAGCAGGTCTTTTGGGCTGTGGGCACCGAGATGCCCGACCCAAAGTATTTCGTGGCGTCCACCACCGAGTTTGACAATTACACAGGCGAATACGTTGGCGAACTGCCCAACTTCACCTCTTATGCCGATTATACCGTCAAGGTGCAGTACACCGACGCAAGCGGCAATAAATCTCCCGTTTACGACGTGATCCTGACCCCCTGCAAGGACGACGTGCCGCCCACCATCGAGGTGCGCGACATTGAGTGCAACCTTGGCGAGGGCATCATCTGGCGCAATCACGTCACGCTGACCGACAACTGCGCAGGCGAGATCGCGCTCTCTGTGGATTCCTCCAAGGTCAACGTCAACCGCGAGGGTAACTACACCGTGTACTATACCGCTACCGATGCCTCGGGCAATCAGACACAGGCACAGGCAAGCGTGCTGGTGGTGTCCATGACCGTGACCGACGAGATGCTGTATGCCGAGATCGACAAGGTCATCTCCCGCATCATCACGCCCGATATGGATAAGGCAGCGCAATGCCGTGCGATCTATACGTACGTGCAGGGCAATATCGCCTACGTCAACACCTCTGCCAAGGGAGATTGGAAATACGCGGCTTACAGCGCGCTGTTCTCCTCGGGCACGGGCGATTGCTACAGCTATTTTGCAGCATCCAAGGCGTTCTTTGAGCGTCTGGGCATTGAAAACCTTGATATTCAGCGTCTGCCCGGTTATACCGACAACACGCATTTCTGGAGTCTTGTCAACATCGGCACGGCTGAAAATCCCGTATGGTATCACTACGATTCCACGCGTCTGACCGCAGCCTTTAACGTCAGCGGCTGCCTTTTGACCGACGCGCAGGTGGATGCTTACGACACGTGGCGCGCAGGGGATTACTTCCGCATCTACGATAAATCCAAGTACCCCGCAACCGACACGCGCATCATTACCGAGATTCCCGAGCTTACCCCTTATCTGAAATGAGAGGATTTTATGCAGAGTAATATACTGGAATATTTAGAGCAAACCGTTGTGCGCCTGCCCGATAAGATCGCCTTTTCGGACGGCACGGACAACATGACCTTTGACGATCTTTCGCTGAGTGCACGCTGCATCGGCTCGTATTTGCTCCACATGGGGCATAAGCGCGCATGCGTTGCGGTGCTGATGGACAAGCATCCCGTGCAGCTTGCGGCGTTTTTCGGCGTGCTGTATGCAGGCGGCTTTTACGTAGCCCCCGATGCCTCCATGCCCCCCAAGCGTCTTGGCATGATCATGGATACCGTGCAGCCCTGCATGATCATCTGTGATAAAAAGAACATGGCGCTGGCGTATACCTTCGGGCTGCCCGTCGCACTTTACGATGATATTTACCGTTTCTCGGTCAACGACGCTGCGCTGCACCAGGTCAGGGAAGCGCACATTGATACCGATACCGCGTATATCGTGTTTACTTCGGGTTCGACCGGCGTGCCCAAGGGCGTGGCTGCTTGCCACCGCTCTGTCATCGATTATACCGAAACGCTGTGCGAAGCGGTCGGCTTCCATGAAAACACCGTGTTCGGTAACCAGACGCCCCTGTATTTTGACGCACCCTTAAAGGAGATCATGCCCACCATCAAGTACGGTGCGACTGCGTATCTCATCCCCAAGCAGCTGTTCATGTTCCCGGTCAAGCTGTGCGATTATCTCAACGAGCACCGCATCAATACCGTTTGCTGGGTGGTAAGTGCGCTGACCATGATCTCGTCGCTTGGCGTGCTTGAAAAGAATCCGCCCAAGTATCTGGAAACCGTGTGCTTTGGCAGTGAGGTTTTCCCCAAGACGCAATACGATCTTTGGCGTGCTGCTTTGCCGGATGCAAGATTTTTCAATCTCTACGGCCCCACCGAGGCAACAGGCATGTCCTGCTATTGGGCAGCGGATCGCGCACTTGAGGCGGACGAGCCCATCCCGATCGGCAGACCCTTCCGCAACACGCGCATTATGCTGATCACCGAAAAGGGCAAGAGAGCCGAGCAGGGCGAGGTTGGCGAGATCTATATCTCGGGCACCTGCGTCACGCAAGGGTATTACAATAACCCCGAAAAGACCGCCGAGGCATTCGTGCAGAACCCCTTGCAATCGGCTTATCCCGAAACCGTGTACCGCACGGGCGACCTTGGTAAGTATAACGAGCGAGGCGAGCTGGTGTTTGTGTCGCGCAAGGATTCGCAGATCAAGCATATGGGACACCGCATTGAGCTTGGCGAGATTGAGGCTGCCGCTGCTACCGTGCAGGGCGTTGGCCGCGTGTGCTGCGTGTACCCCGCAGAGCACAAAAAGATCGTGATGTACTACGTGGGTGACATCGAGCCCACGCCGCTGACCAAGGAGCTGCGACTTTTGCTGCCGCGCTATATGCTGCCCGCAGCCGTGCATAAGCTTGACACCATGCCGCTGACCGTCAACGGCAAGCTGGACCGCCGCTTACTGTTGGAAAGAGCAACCGAAAACTAATCATTACAGGAGTATATATCATGGAACAACTCATTGAAATCATGCAGAATTTGCACCCCGACGTTGATTTTGAGACCTATGACGGCTTGGTTGACGACGGCATTCTCGACTCGCTTGACATCGTGACGCTGATCACCGATATCAACGATGCCTTTGACGTATCCATTCCCGCAGAGGAGATTCTGCCCGAGAATTTCAATTCGGCACAGGCTCTCTGGGAGCTGATCGAACGCCTTGACACGGTATAAGGCATGAACTTTGCTTCGTTTGAATTTCTTTGCTTTCTTGCACTTCTGACCGCGGTCTACTACCTTGTGCCGAAGCGTGCGCAATGGGTGGTGCTGCTCTTGGGCAGCCTTGCGTTTTATGCCTTTGCGGGCGTGGCGTGCTGCCTGTTTTTGGCGGCGGTCATTGTGGTATCGTACGTCACGGTTGCCGTCATCGGCAAGCGTCAGCGCGCGTGTGCGAGTTGGCTGGATGCCAACCGCGAGCTGCCCAAGGAGCAAAGAAAGGCTTATAAAAACAAGAATAAAAAGGGAAATCTGACCATCGTCTGTATGGGCATTGTGGTGCTTGCAGCAGCACTTGTGTATGCCAAGTTTGTCTCCGGCTATTTTGGCATCAAGGTAAGCGCACAGGGCATCTCGCTTGGCGCGTATGCGCTGGAGATCATGGGTATTTCCTACTATACCTTTATCGCAATCGGCTACATGCTGGACGTCTACCGCGAAAAAGCCCCCGTGCAAAAGAATTTTGCGAAGCACGCGCTGTTCGTCGGCTTTTTCCCGCAGCTTGTCATGGGTCCGATCAGCAAGTACAGTGACGTTGGCGAGCAGTATTTCACTCCGCACGCATTTGAAGGCAAGAACCTGTATTGCGGCGGTGTGCGCATTGCCTGGGGCTTTTTCAAAAAGCTCGTGGTTGCCGATGCCATTGCTCCCGCCGTGGGCGCGATCGTGGCGCAGCAAAAGGGCGGCGTGTTCTTTATCCTGCTTTGCCTGTTCTATTCGATCCGTATCTACGGTGACTTTACGGGCGGCATCGATATCGTGCTTGGCTGCGCGGAGATGCTGGGCATCAAGCTGCCCGAGAACTTTAACAGACCGTTTTCGTCCAAATCCACCGCGGAATACTGGCGCCGCTGGCACATCACCATGGGCGCGTGGTTTACCACTTACATCTTCTATCCGCTGTCCGTGACCAAGAGCATGCAAAAGCTCTCCAAATGGAGCCGCGCGCATCTGGGTACGGCGATCGGCAAGCGTTTGCCTGTGTACATCACCACCATCGTAACCTGGCTTGTCACGGGTCTTTGGCACGGCATTGCGTGGAATTTCGTGGTTTGGGCAATGCTCAACTGCCTTGTTCTGCTTGTTTCGCAGGAGCTTGAGCCGCTTTACACCAAATTCCGCACCAAATTCCCGCGCCTGCACGCAAGCGCACCTTATCAGACCTTTATGATGGTGCGTACGTTCTGCCTGATGGCTCTGATCCGCGTGCTGGATTGCTACATGAACGTGCCTCTGACCTTCCAAAAGTTCTTCTCGGTATTCACCACGCCCAACTGGGGCAGACTGTTTGACGGGGGACTGACCTCGCTTGGCGTCAGCTCGGCTTCGTTTGCCGTCATTGGTGTGGGCATTCTTGCCATGTGGGGCGTCAGCCAGCTTGGTAAGGACAGACCCTTGCGCGAAAAGCTTTGGGAAAAGCCGTGGCTTGGCAGCCTTGCTTTGGTTGCCATCGTATTCGCGGTGCTTGTGTTCGGCTCGTACGGACTTGGCTACGATGCGTCCGCCTTTATCTACGGCGGCACGTTCAATTAAAGGAGGGCAGACATGAAAAAGAGAATTTTACCTGCCCTTGTCAGCGTTGTTTTACTGCTTGTCGCGCTTGCTTTGGTGCAAGCCGTGCTGACGCCTTCGCGCTACGATAACCGCGAGGGGCATCTGCTTTGCGGCTATTACGGTACCACCGACGCACATGACGTTATCTTCGTGGGCGACTGCGAGATCTACGAGGGCATCGTGCCCACCGTGCTGTACGAGCGGTACGGCATTACCTCTTACGTGCGCGGCTCGTCGCAGCAGACCGTGTGGCAATCCTACTACGTGCTCGAGGAAACGCTGCAAAAAGAGCCCGATGCAAAAATCGTGGTGTTCAACGTGCTTGCACTCAAGTACGGACAAACGCCCAGGGAAGAGATCAGCCGTATGACGCTGGAGGATATGCAATGGTCACCCTCCAAGCTGCACGCGATCAAGGCGTCCATGACCAAGGACGAAACGCTGCTTTCCTATTTTGCACCCATTCTGCGCTATCACGATCGCTGGAGCGATCTGACCGCCGAGGATCTTGCCCGCGCGTTCCATAAGCACGAGGACATTACGCATCAGGGGTATCTGATGCAGACCGATATCGTGCCCGTTGATCCTACCGATACAAGAAAGCCCGATACGCTGATCGATACCACGCTGCCCGTGACCGCCATGGAATACCTTGATAAAATGCAGGATCTGTGTGCGCAGTACGGTGCAGAGCTGGTGCTGATCAAAGCGCCCACCAATTCGGTCAAGTACTACTGGTATGACGAGTGGGATGCGCAGATCGTGCAGTATGCGCAGTCCAAAGGCCTTACCTATTATAACTTTATCGGTATGGACGCAGAGCTTGGGCTTGATTGGTCGCGCGATACCTATGACGCAGGCTTGCACCTCAACGTGTACGGAGCGGAGAAGTTCACCGCGTATCTGGGCGAGCTGCTGCAGCAAAATCACGGCGCACCCGACAGACGCGGCGACGCAGAGCTGGATGCACTCTGGGAGCAGAGAATACAGAGATACCAAAATGAAAAACAACAAGGAGTGAATGCCCAATGAAAAGACTTAGCTTGATTTTTGCAGCAATCCTGTTGCTGACTTGTTGCTTTGCCGCTTGTGTGCAGAACAAGCATGGTGAATATAACTTTTCCTATAACGGCACTGTCATCCGTATCGGTGACGACGGCAATACAGTTGCATCCGCACTTGGCACGCCTGTGGATTATATTGAGGAAGACAGCTGCGGCGGCGAAGGCCCCGACAAGACCTTTGTGTATCCCGGCTTCCGCTACGATACTGTCATGCAGGGCGGTGTTGACCGTATTGTCAAGATCGTGCTGACCGACGACAGCGTTGCCACTCCGCAGGGCATCAAGATCGGTGACGCCAAGAGCGCGGTCGTCTCCGCATACGGTGACGGATATACCGAAACTGCCGACGGCAGCCTTGTGTATACCGACGGAAATGCCAAGCTGATGTTCGGCATCCGCGACGGCGTTGTTACCGCTATTCATTATATCCAAGCGTAAAATTGCACAGAGCCGGGCAGGGAAACTGCTTGGCTCTGCTTTTTATTTGTGCTATTTGTGACTTTGACGGAAACTTTGGGCATGAAAAAGTGACTCTTATCCGTGCAATATGTCAAAATGCTTGTGAAAAATGTCAAAAAGGGGGTTGACAATTTAGTTAATGTGTAGTATAATAGGGGCACAGCAAGAAAAACGACCTGTTTTTGACAAGTCATTTTGTGCAAATTTTTGTCGGAGGTGTATATGCCCCGTTTTTTTGTGTCTGCAGAGCAGATCTCAGGCAACACCGTGACGCTGATCGGTGACGACGCGCATCACGTTGCAAGATCCTTGCGCATGGCGGCAGGGGAATATATCACCGTTTGTGACGGTAACGCCATAGAATATGAATGTAAGCTGACCTCGTTTGAGCAGGATAAGCGCGTGACGGCAGAGATCTTGTCGAGCGCACCCTCTGCCACCGAGCCGCCCTACAAGGCTGTGCTGTTCCAGGCGCTGCCCAAGGGTGAAAAGTTTGATTCCATTATTCAAAAGGCGGTGGAGTGCGGCGTGCACGAGATCGTGCCGTTTGAGAGCAGCCGCTGCATTGCAAAGGCAAAGGCGGATGGCGAGGCGGACAAAACCAAGCGTCGCTGCCGTATCGCAGCAGAGGCAGCAAAGCAAAGCGGACGCGGCAGAGTGCCCGAGGTCAAGCCCACGGTATCCTTTAAGCAAATGCTTGCTCTGGCAGATGCGTGCGATCTGTGCCTGTTCTGCTATGAGGGCGAGGGAACCGAAACGCTTGCAAGCATTCTGGAGAGCGCAACCGACCTGCCCGCTTGCCCGCGTATTGGCTTGGTGGTTGGCAGTGAGGGCGGCTTTTCCCCCGAGGAAGCAGCCTTGGCACAAAGCGCAGGCATGAAAATGACAGGACTTGGCAAGCGCATTTTGCGCACCGAAACCGCAGCACCCTTTGTGCTGGGTTGCCTGGTTTACAGGTTTGAAATGTGAGAAATGGGCATGATGAGCAAAATTTGAGTAAAAAATTCACTCATTTTTCATAAAAATATGCAAAACACTATTGAAAAATCACAAAAAAGGGTGTATAATATAGGTAAGTATTCACAACACCCCCGAAAATCAAAAAAGAGGAGTTAAAAGTTATGTCCAACAGACTGTTCCAAAGTGTAATTCACCAGATGAAGGATGCGATCGATCGCGTGATCGGTGTCATTGATGAAAACGGCGTTATTATTGCATGCTCCGAGCTTGTTAAGATCGGCGAGATCAAGCAGGGCGTTCGCGATGAGCTCGCTTATACCTCCGACGTGGTGACCTCCTCCGGTTATACCTACCGTCCTGTCAGCGGCGGCGTCAAGGCTGAGTACGTCGTATTCGTTGAGGGCGAGGATAAGATGGCTGAGAAGATGTCCAAGCTGCTGGCAATCTCTCTTGGCAACATCAAGAATCTGTATGACGAAAAGTATGACAAGGGCTCGTTTATCAAGAACATCATTCTGGATAACATCCTGCCCAGTGATATTTACATCAAGTCCAAGGAGCTGCACTTCAATACCGAGGAGAGCAGAATCGTATTCCTGATCAAGTTCTTCGGCAAGACCGATATGATGCCCTTTGAAATGCTGCAGAACATGTTCCCGGATAAGTCCAAGGACTACGTGATCTCCGTTGGCGAGCACGACATCGTGCTGGTTAAGGACGTTAAGCCCGGCACCGAGACCAAGGAAGTCGAAAAGATCGCAACCAACATTGCAGACACCCTGTCCGCAGAGTTCTACACCAAGGTTGCTATCGGTATCTCCACCACCGTTGAGAACATCAAGGATCTGGCAAGAGCTTATAAGGAAGCACAGGTCGCACTTGAGGTTGGCAAGGTATTCGAGACCGAGAAGAACATCATCAGCTACGAAAACCTGGGTATTGGCAGATTGATCTATCAGCTGCCCACCACGCTTTGCGAAATGTTCTTGCAGGAAGTTTTCAAGAAGGGTAGTCTGGAATCCCTTGACCGCGAGACGCTGATGACCATTCAGTGCTTCTTTGAGAACAACCTCAACGTTTCCGAGACCTCCAGAAAGCTGTTCGTACACAGAAACACTCTGGTTTACAGACTTGAGAAGATCAGAAAGCTGACCGGTCTTGATCTGCGTGAGTTCGAGCACGCAATCACCTTCAAGGTAGCTCTCATGGTTAAGAAGTACCTCAACTCCAAGCCTGCAAAGTATTGATTTCCACAAATACATAGACTTTCAAATTTAAGCGAAACGCCGCCATGCGGCGTTTCGCTTAATTGACCGTATAAAGGGAATTGTAGATATTCTGCAAACAAAGCAATAACGGAGAAGGAAGAAATTATGAAGAAATTGGTATATACCGTACAGGGCTTTGAGAATGCCGAGCAGCAAACGCTGCTTTGCAAGCTTTTGCCCGAGGTGCTGCGCGCTTACGGCGGCGACGGTAAGGTGGAAGCGGACGCGCTGAGCTCCTCGGTCACCTTCAGCGTGCCGCGTAACGTATCCTGCCAGGAGCTGGAGCAGAGCATCAATGCCGTGATTGCATCGCACGGCATGCAGCTGCTGTCGCCTCCCGGTGTGCGTTATTATGCGTACGTTGGCGCAGCAAACAAGAAAAAGATCAGCATACCGCTTGGCGCGTTTGTTGCATCGCTGATCACTGCGGTGTCGCTGACGCTTGTGATCACCATGCTGCTTACGGCTGTGATCAGCGGCGCTTATTGGAACGGCAGAAATAGCGGCGGCATTTTGGGCGGCGGTGAGGAAACCCTGATCAATGACGGCACGCTCACGCTTGTCGATCAGCTGATCAAGGATTACTCCTACGAGGGCGTCGATCAGGAAGCCATGATGGAAGCCGTGATCAAGGCGTACGTTGCCGCAACAGGCGATATTTACGCGGAATATTACACCAAAGAGGAATTTGCCGCGCTGACCAGCGAAAGCCAGGGTAAAATGGAAGGCATCGGTGTCAGCGTGATCAACGGTACGTGGGAATCCTACACTGCGATCAAAATTATCATGGTCTATCCCGGCTCGCCTGCAGAGGCTGCGGGGCTCAAGCCCGGCGATTTGGTCATCGCACTCAAGATCAAAGGGGAATATCAGTCTGTTGATGCACTGGGTGGCTATACCGTGGCAGTCAACCATCTGCGCGGTGCCGCAGGTACAAAGGCAGAATTTCTTGTGGCGCGTCCCGAGGGCGGCAGCTACAAGCAGATCGATTTTTCGATCACCAGAGCCGCTTTTGAGGCAGTTTCGGTGACAGGAAAGGTCAGCGAGACCGATCCTACCGTTGGCATTGTGACCATCATTCAGTTTGATCTGCCCACCCCCGAGCAGTTTGAAGCGGAGGTTGACGCGCTGCTTGCCAAGGGCTGCACCAAGTTTGTCTTTGACGTGCGCAACAATCCGGGCGGCGATCTGGAGTCGATCAAGGCAATTCAGAGCTATTTCTTAAAGGAAGGTGACCTGCTGGTCAGCACCAAGGATAAGAACGGCAATGAAGAAAAGGACGTCGTAGCGGTGGTCAAGCACAGACAAGAGGCATACAAGGTTTGTGACGTGACCCAAGAGGAGATCGGAAAATACAAGGATCTGACCTTCTGCGTGCTGACAAACGGCAATACCGCAAGCGCAGCAGAGCTGTTTACCGCCACCATGCGCGACTATGAGCTGGGCACCATCGTGGGTGAGACCACCTTCGGCAAGGGCTGCATGCAGTCGATCTTCGATCTGAGCCTGACAGGCCCGTATTATCAGCAGTACGGCATCGAGGGCGGCTTGAAGCTGACGACCAAGATGTATTTCCCGGCAAGCGGAGAGAGCTATCACGATATCGGCATTGCGCCGCACGTGGAGGTCAAGCTTCCCGCAGAGGTACTTGAGCAGTACACCATGTACGACCTGCCCGAGCATCTGGATACCCAGCTGCAGGCAGCGTTGGATCAAATGAAATAAATAATTGTTATATATAAGGAGAAAACCGACATGGCAAAGGAAAAGACCCTGTATACACAGGAAGGCTACAACGAGTTGGAGAAGGAACTGAAATACCTTCGCACCACCCGCAGAGAAGAGATCAAGGAAGCAATCGCAGTTGCACGCGGCTTTGGCGACCTCTCCGAGAACTCTGAGTACGACGAGGCAAGAAACGAGCAGGCAAAGGTAGAGGCTCGCATCAAGGAGCTGGAATCTCTGCTGGAGAACGCCGAGATCATCGACGAGGCAAACATGGATGCAGGCGTCATCAGCCTTGGCTCTACCGTTAAGGTTTACGACGTGGAGTGGGATGAGGAGCTGACCTACGAGATCGTAGGCTCTAACGAGGCTGACGCACTCAACCACCGCATTTCCGACCAGTCTCCCATTGGCAGAGCACTCATGGGCAAGCACGCAGGCGACAACGTTGAGGTTCAGGCACCCAACGGCACGCTGCACTTCAAGGTCCTGCACGTAGAGAGAACCAAGTAATAAAAAAGGTCAAAACGGATCTGTCATAGTGGCAGATCCGTTTTGCATAGGAGATATCATGAACGATAACCAAAAGCTCAACAGTACGGAGATCGTATCTGAAAACCGTACATATAATAAACTGCAAAATTTCTGGTATCACAACAAGTGGACGGTCATCGTGGTTGCCTTTTTCGCAATCGTGATCGCAGTCTGCACGATGCAAATGCTTGGCAAGGACAAGTATGACGTCAGCCTTGTGTACGGCGGCACCGAGCGTATGGACGCCGAGCAGCGCGCGGCGTTTGTATCTGCCTTGCAGAACGTGTTGCCCGAGGACTACGACGGCAACGGCAAAAAGACCGTAGGACTTGTAGAGTTCCAGATCTTCTCCGAGGAGGAAATCTATACCGAGATCGAGACCGAGGTCAACGGCGAGCTTGTCACGGTGAAAAAGGAGCAGGTGGCATTGAGCTGGAACACCGAGCAGTTCTCGTCCATGCAGAGCGCGGTTTCCAGAACGGGCGAGTATTCGCTTTGCTTTGCGAGCCCCTACGTGTACGAAAAGCTGCTTGCGGGCTATGCCGTTGAGGGCAAGACCGTGCGCCTTGGAGACACCGATTTTTACCTGTATAACGAGGCTGTGCAGGCGCTGCCCGCGGATACCGTGGTCTGCCTGCTGCGCCAGTTTGCGGTAGGGCAGAGCAGCAAGGACGAGATCTACAACCGTTCCGCCGCACTGTTTGACGCGATCGTAACGTACGACGTGGCGGAGTAAACCAAAACGAGGACAGCGCAATTGCGCTGTCCTCGTTTTCTTTTGAAAGTTTTCGCCCGCCTTTTTCAGAAAGGCATGGTGGCGTGTGAATGTTGTCATACTTTCGAGTGTTTCTGACGCCACCCTGATGCTGGACTTCTGCGAAGTCCAGCATCTAAAACTCAACCGCGCGTAGCCCTCCTCGCGCCCGCAGGCGCGAAACTCTCTTTAACGCCGTTTTTTTGGTTCTTTTTTTGCGGCTACTTGCTCAAAAAAAGAACGGAATGAATTAGGACGGCTGACATTGAGAAAGCTCTTTCCGTTCTTTTTGGCACCGCGGGCGCAAAAAGAACCAAAAACGCCGAGATTATTTCGCGCCTGCGGGCGCGACTTGGGGCGCTGCCCCAAGACCCTGCGACCTTTTTGAAAAAAGGTCGATCAAAAACTTTCAAAAGAGGAGTCAGAGGGTGGCGGTGATCAAAACACCGTCTCGATCACCTTGCCCGCGCCCTCGGGCGCATACCGCCTGTAATCCATGTGCGCCGTCTGCTCGGGATCAACAAAATACCGCAGCCCCGCGTGCGCGGTCTCGCCGCGATAGGAATCGATCAGCACTAACTTGATCTTCATCCGATCGGGCTGTATACTCTTGATGTAAACGCCCGTGTATCGCCCAATACACGTCTGCAGCCGCGCAATCGTGTCCGCATTCGCGTCGGGGCGCAGCTCTGCAAGCCCTGCAAGATTGGGCGTCAGCTCCACAAACACGCCGTACCTCTCCACGCTGCGAATAATGCCCGCCGCCGTCTGTCCGGCACAAAACAGCGCAGCGTTTTGCTCCCACGTGCCAAGCAGCTCGCGCAGCGAAAGCGTGATCCTGCCGCTCACCTCGTCAATCGAGCGCACCGCGCAATGCAGCATCATGCCGGGCTGCAGGCGGTCGGAGGGGTGCGAGATGCGCGAGACCGAAATGCAATCAAGCGGCAGCAGGGCACAGATGCCGCAGCCTACGTCCACAAACGCGCCAAACCGCTCAAGATGCGTCACGCGCACGGGTAAGATATCCCCGGGCTTTAACTTCGAAAGCCTCTGCAAAGCGCACCTGCGCTGCGCGTTTTTGCGCGAGAGCAGCGCAATCGGCTCGCCCGCGCTTGTGCGCGTGATCCGCTCCACCGTAAAGCACACAGGCTTTCCCACGCGCGAGATAATGGCAATATCCTTGATCGCCTCGCCCCCGGGGGCATACACCGCCTCGGAGCGCGGAATAATGCCGCGCATGCAGCCAAGATCCACGTGCAGCCCCAGCTCGCGATCGCAAAGCAGGGCGTTGGCTTCCAGTATTTCGCAGCTCTCGGCTGCTTTTTCTATGCCGAGCGGCGACGCTAAGTACTCGCAATTTTGCGGCTGCG
Source organism: Eubacteriales bacterium (assembly GCA_045660125.1). Taxonomy (GTDB): domain Bacteria; phylum Bacillota; class Clostridia; order Oscillospirales; family CAG-272; genus SVQP01. The sequence goes on from JAZRDG010000017.1 coordinate 23,528, forward strand.
AGATGCGGCAGCCCTCGGGTAAAAATTGAGATTGTATCATTGTGCATCCTTTCCTTTTTGGTAGTTGCTTTTACTATATGCGAAAAGGGAATTCAACATGCAGGCAAAAGCCGCGCAAAGCGTCGGAAAAAACACCCCCACGCAAAAGGGAAATGCGCAAAAAACGCCAAAAACGCGAGAAAACGAGAGCATTGTATATGCTAAATTAAAATTTTCAAACTTTTTTTCAAAAAGGTATTGACAAGTGCGAAAGTGCGTGATATAATATGCCGGTAATGAAAACTATCACTATGTTTTGAAAGGAAAATTAACATGTCCACATTCATGCAGAAGAAAGAATCTGTAGTACGTAAGTGGTACGTCATCGATGCAGCAGGCAAGCCCCTCGGCAGAACCGCTGTAGCTGCTGCTGACCTGCTCCGCGGCAAGAACGACCCCACTTTCACTCCCCACGTTGACTGCGGTAACTTCGTTGTTATCATTAACGCAGATAAGGCAGTTCTGACCGGCAGAAAGCTGGAGCAGAAGTACCACTACCACCACTCCGGCTACGTCGGCGGTATGAAGTCCATCCAGTACAAGGAAATGATGGCTAAGCGCCCCGAGATGGCAATGGAGCTGGCAGTTAAGGGTATGCTCCCCCACAACACACTCGGCCGCACCGCATTCACCAGACTGAAGGTTTATGCAGGTGAAGCCCACAAGCACCAGGCTCAGCAGCCCGAAGCTTACGAGTTTTAATCGAGAGAAAGGAAGGAGATAACCAATGTATACCAGTGCAAAGCCCTATTTCTACGGCACCGGCAGAAGAAAGAAGTCCATCGCTCGCGTAAGACTGTACCCCGGTACCGGTGTTATCACCATCAATGGTCGTGACATTGACGATTACTTCGGTCTTGAGACCCTGAAGCTGATCGTAAACCAGCCCTTCGGCGTAACCGAAACCACCGGCAAGTTCGACATCGTAGCAACCGTTGTCGGCGGCGGTATTTCCGGCCAGGCAGGTGCAATCCGTCACGGTGTAGCTCGCGCTCTTCTGAACGTTGACGCTAACTACAGACCCGCTCTCAAGGCATCCGGCTTCCTGACCAGAGACCCTCGTATGAAGGAAAGAAAGAAGTACGGTCTGAAGGCTGCACGTCGTGCACCTCAGTTCTCGAAGAGATAATTATAGCCTTACGGCAATTATTTCGATATACAAAAAGCTCTGCTTCGGCAGGGCTTTTTGTTATATTGTTGTAGGGGCGTTCATTGAACGCCCGCGGGGGACCAATGGTCGCCCCTACAAAAAGGCGGTTCAATTTGTAAAAACTCTGCCGTTCTATTTACTTTTGCTCGATTTTATGATATAATTATCTTGGTTAGGTATCTAATCGATAAACTTGAATTTGACGAAGAACTATTGCGG
>JAZRDG010000018.1:0-29779 GCA_045660125.1 Eubacteriales bacterium
AAATCCTCTCCGTTCTTTCTTTGGAGCAGTAGGCCAAAGAAAGAACCAAAGAAAGGCCGTTTAAGAAGTTTCGCGCCTGCGGGCGCGACTTGGGACGCTGTCCCAAGTCCCTGCGACCTTTTTGAAAAAAGGTCGATCAAAAACTTTTACAAGGGGCGGCGTTTTTCGCTCACCCGATCGCAAACAAATCAAATTTCACACGGAGAACAACATGGAAAACATTCTCTCCCTGCTCCCCGAGGAGTTAGAGGCCTTAATGGCACAGATCGGCGAGCCGAAATACCGCGCCCGTCAGCTGTTCGAGGGGCTGCATAAGGGTCTTGCACCCCACGAGATCTCCAACGTGGGCAAAAAGACGGTGGCAAAGCTTGCCGAGGTGAGCACCTACCATCTGCCCACGGCACGCCGCAAGCTGGTTTCCGCCATTGACGGCACCATCAAATACCTCTTTGAGCTCTCGGACGGCAACTGCGTGGAGGCGGTGGTCATGCACTACAAGCACGGCTCCACCATCTGCATCTCCTCTCAGGTTGGCTGCCGCATGGGCTGCAAGTTCTGCGCCTCCACCATTGGCGGTCGCGTGCGCGATCTGAGCGCAGCCGAGCTGATCGGTCAGGTCATTGCCGCACAAAAGGATATGAGCGCCGAAAACCCCGATGCGCGCATTGGCGGCATTGTTATGATGGGTATCGGCGAGCCGCTTGACAACTTTGACAACGTGGTCAAGTTCCTTAAATTGGTCAATATCGAGGGTGGCATCTGCATCGGCTATCGCCACATCTCGCTTTCCACCTGTGGCGTGGTTGACAAGATCTACGAGCTTGCCAAGCAGGATCTGCCCATCACGCTCTCGATCTCGTTGCACGCATGCGACGATACCACACGCTCCTCTATCATGCCCATCAACAACAAATGGGGCGTGGACGCGCTGCTCAAGGCTTGCAAGGACTACTTTGCCGCCACGGGCAGACGCATTTCCTTTGAATATACGCTGATCCGCGGCAAAAACGACTCGGTTGCCGCCGCAGAGCAGCTTGCAAACGTGCTCAACTCTCGCCTGCGCTCGCGCAACGATACCATGCCCATTCACGTCAACCTCATTCCGGTCAACCCCGTGGAGGAGACAGGCTTTGAGAGATCGGACGATAAGGCGATCAAGGCTTTTGCCGCCGCGCTTGAGAAAAAGGGCGTGCGCGCCACCGTGCGCAGAAAGCTGGGCGCGGATATTAACGCCTCGTGCGGCCAGCTGCGCCGCGCCGAGCAGCAGACGCAATCATAACCGAAGGACGGATACATCATGGAACTGATAAGCTGCGGAAGAATCATCAAGGGCGTTGGCGGTCTTTACCACGTAAAGCTGTTCAAGTCCCCCGACTTGCCCCAAGGATTTGACTCCAATACCCCCATTGCCTGCCGCGCAAAGGGGGCTTTTCGGCATGAAAACCTGACTCCCTTGGTAGGCGACGTGGTATCCCTGGAGATCGATGCCGCAGGTGAGTGCATGATCTCGGATATCACCGAGCGCAAAAGCGCTCTCATCCGTCCGCCGCTTGCCAATCTTGATTTGATGTTCGTCACCTTTGCCGCCGCCAAGCCTGCCCCCGTGCTGGAAACGGTGGACAAGCTGATCTGCATTCTGGAGCACCACCGCATCACGCCCGTGATCGTGGTCACCAAGCACGATACCAAGCCCGACTATGCCGAGCAGCTTTGCGCGCTTTACCGCGCCGCAGGCTTTGACGCCTTTTGCACGGGCAGCAAGGACGGCACGGGCATCGACGCCCTGCGCGATTACGTGCAAGAGAGATGCGAGGGCAAGATCTCTGCCTTTGCGGGCGCATCCGGCGTGGGAAAATCCACGCTGCTCAACGCCCTGTTCCCCACCTTGGAGCTGCAGACCGGCGAGGTCAGCCGCAAGATCGAGCGCGGCAAGCATACCACGCGCACGGTCGAGCTTTTCGACATGCCGGGCACAGAGAACGGCTTTATTGCCGACACCCCCGGCTTTTCCATGCTGGATTTTGCCCGATTCAACTTCTTTACCAAGGAAGATTTGCCCTTGACCATGCGCGAATTTGCCCCCTATCTCGGCAAGTGCCGCTTTACCAAGTGCTCGCACACCAAGGAGCAGGGCTGCGCGGTGCTGGAGGCGGTCAAGAAGGGCGAGATTGCAAAATCGCGACACGATAGCTTTGTTGCCATTTACGACGTGCTCAAGAACAAGCACGAATGGGATAATTAGCGTGAAGGTTCAGGATTCCTACCTGTTTCCTCTGCTGTTCACGCATAAACTTCACCTAAAAATGGGTTCAACCCATTTTTAGGTGAAGTTTCAAAACTGTTTGAGCCGCCATAGGCGGCATGGAGATTAAAATGAAAGCATTTGTCTACGTTGGCGGCACGATTTGCCCCGAACATATTACCGAGCGTCCCGTAGACGGCGACCTTTGCATTGCAGCTGACGGCGGTTATCAGAACGCCATGCTGCTTGGTCATAAGGTACACGTTGCGGTGGGCGACTTTGATTCCTTTCCCAAAAACAAGATCGAGGACGGCATTGAACTTGTGGAGCTGCCTGCCGAGAAGGACCTGACCGACTCGCAGGTCTGCATTGAAACCGCCATTGCGCGCGGCGCGGACGAGATCATTCTCATAGGCGGTCTTTCGGGCAGACTTGACCACACGCTTGCCAACCTTTCGATCCTGCAGGACCTGCACGCACGCCGCGTGCTGGGATATATCACCGACGGCGCAAACCGCGCCCGCTTTATCCGCTCCTCGGGCACTATCATCATGAGAAGCGATTACAAATACCTTTCGCTGATCGCAGTAGACGAGACCTGCAAGGGCGTGAGCATCAAGGGCTGCAAGTACGAGCTCAAAAACCAGCCCGTGCACCGCAGGCTGCAATTTGCCGTGTCCAACGAGATCACGGGCAATTGCGCTATGGTCACTGTCAAAAAGGGCGGGCTTTATATCATAGAATCCCGTCAGGCGTAACGCCCCGTGCACCTTCGGCATACACTTTTAGCAAAAAGCCGAAAGGAGAGCACGCATGAAGATTGTTACGCTCAAAACCCCGAAATTCATTTCCGCGATCATTCGCCTCTTTATCAAAAATAAAAATCGATAGGATTACATATGACACAGGAACAAAGAAAAAATCATGGATTTCTGCCCATCAACGCTGCAGAGATGGCTGAGCTTGGCTGGGATGCGCCCGATTTCGTTTACGTAACGGGAGACGCTTACGTGGATCACCCCTCGTTTGGCGTGTCTATCATTTCGCGCGTGCTCGAGGACGCAGGCTTTCGCGTTGCCATTCTTTCGCAGCCCGATTACAAAAGCGCAGATGCGTTCCGCACCTTTGGGCGTCCGCGTCTTGGCTTTTTGGTCACGGCAGGCAACATTGACTCGATGGTGGCGCACTACACGGTATCCAAGAAAAAGCGCACCTACGACTATTACTCCCCCGGCGGCAAGATGGGCAATCGCCCCGACCGCGCGACCATCGTATATTCCAACCGCATCCGCGAGGCGTACGGTGATATTCCGATCATTCTTGGCGGCTTGGAGGCATCCCTGCGCCGCTTTGCCCACTACGACTATTGGGAGGATCGCGTGCGCCGCTCGCTGCTGATCGACAGCCGCGCCGATATTCTGACCTACGGCATGGGCGAAAAAATTCTTGTGCGACTGGCGCAGCTGCTGGATCGCGGCGTGCCGATCAAAAAGATCCGCGACGTGCGCGGCACGGTTTGGGTAGGCAAGCCCGAGGACACGGTACACTTCCCCGTGGCTGCGACCTTTGACTATAACGAGCTCAAGACCGACAAGGCGGCTTATGCACGCGCGTTCGGTGTGCAATATAAAAATCAGGACAGCATTACGGGTAAGGCGATCTGCGAGATGTACGACGGCAAGATGCTGGTGCAAAATCCGCCCATGCAGCCGCTGGAGCGCGAGGAGCTTGACGCCGTTTACGCCCTGCCCTACACCCGTACCTATCACCCCTCCTATCAAAAGGACGGCGGCGTGCCCGGCATTGAAGAGGTGCGCTTCTCGGTTACGCACAACCGCGGCTGCTTTGGCAGCTGCAACTTCTGCGCGCTGGCATTCCACCAGGGGCGCACGGTGCGCTCGCGCAGTATTGACAGCTGCGTAGAAGAGGCGAAAAAGATTACCGAAATGCCCGACTTTAAGGGCTACATTCACGACGTGGGCGGCCCTACCGCAAACTTCCGCGCTCCTGCTTGCCAAAAGCAGCTGACTGACGGCGTTTGCCCCGGCAGAAAGTGTCTTGCTCCCAAGCCCTGCCCCAATTTGCAGGTGGATCACACCGAGTACATTGAGCTGCTTGAGCAGATCGAATCGCTGCCCCGCGTCAAAAAGGTATTTATCCGTTCTGGTATTCGCTTTGATTACCTGCTGCTTGACCAAAACGAGGCGTTTTTCAAAAAGCTGGTCAAGGATCACGTATCGGGTCAGCTCAAGGTTGCGCCCGAGCATTGCTCTGCCCCTGTGCTGCGCGCTATGGGCAAGCCCGACTTCTCGGTTTACGAGCAGTTCCGCGACAGATACTTTGATCTGTGCGCCGCTTGCGGCAAGGAGCAATACCTTGTGCCCTATCTGATGTCCAGCCACCCCGGCTCGACCTTAAACGATGCCGTGGAGCTTGCGCTGTGCCTCAAGCGCCACCACTACGCGCCCGAGCAGGTGCAGGACTACTACCCCACCCCCGGCACGGCATCCACCGTCATGTACTACACGGGCATCAACCCGCTTGACGGCAAGAGCGTTTACGTGGCGACCGACTACCACGAAAAGCAGCTGCAGAGAGCCCTTTTGCAATACAACCGACCCGAAAACGCGCCCATGGTGCGCGAGGCGCTGCAAAAGGCAGGCCGCGAGGATCTGATCGGCTACGGTGCCGAGTGCTTGGTACGCCCCGCAGGCGGAGGTAACGGCAAGACCGCAAAGCCGCAGGGCAAGGTGCAGGGTAAAGTACAGGGCAAGGTGCAGGGTAAACCTGCTGCTGCAGCACAGGGCAAAAAGCCCGTTGCAAAGCCGAGCGGTAAGCCGAACGGCAAGCCTGCCGCAAAGGCAACTGCCAAGGCAGCTCCCACGGCAAAGCCCGAAAAGAAAAAGCCCACCTACAAAGAGGGCTGGGCAAAGCCTAAGAAAAAGAAATAACAACACACGGCTCGGCAAACTGCCGAGCCGTACGTATTTGGTTGGTGCATATCGTCATAGCAAAAACCCTCGCTTTCGCGAGGGTTTTTGCTATGTTTTACGTTTATCCGTACTGAATGATCACTTCGTACAGCGTGTATCTGACGGGAGAGTCGCCGCGGTTGCTGTACACCAGCTCGCCGCTTTGGTTGGTAATCTCAATATAGCACTCGCCATCCTCGCCGTACTCGGCAAACATGGTGTGCCCCGTTACCAGACTACCCTGCACGGGCGCGATGCTGTCCGCGCTCTGTCCGTACACGTAAACGGTCAGAATTCTGGGCAGCACGGTCAGCTTGGCGGTGTTGAGCGTCAGGTTGCACATCTCTGTGACGTCATTGCCCTGTGCGTCAAACACGCTGACCGATTCAAATTCCACGTTCTTGGAGCCCGTCACGGTCAATCCTGCGCCAAACTCCACCTCTACCCGATAGCCCTCGGGCAGACCCTGCACCCAAACGTCCTCGCAATTCTTCTCGGTACCGTCATAGGTATAGGTCATTTCGTAGGCGTTGACCGTAATATCCAGCGTAACCTCCAGCGTGCCGTACTCATACGCAACGGTCAGCTCCTGCCCTGCATCGTTGTACACGCGCGCGATAAAGGTATTGGCGCTTGTGCCGATCTCGGTCTGCTCACCCGTAAAGGTGACGTCCAGATAAAATCCGCGCGGCAGCTCGTAAGGCGCAAGCTCGTGGCATACAAGCGGCGTGCCGTCATAATTCTTGCCGGCGCTCTTGGAGACCAGCGTGACCACCCAATCCTCTGCCTTGATCACGCGCAGCGTGCCGTACTGCTTGGTAATGGCAAAGCTTGCGGTCACGTCCGCGCCCTCGCGATCGTAAATGATCACCTCAAAGGTGTTCTCACTCTCGCCGGGCATGGTGCGCTCGCCCGTAAAGATGACCTCCATGGTGTACCCCTCGGGCAGCTTATACTCGGAAAGCTCATGGCATACCAGCGGCGTACCGTCATAGATGCCGGTCTCGCTGCCCGATTGCAGCGTCAGCTTGATCTGATCCCAAACCTCCAGCGTGCCGTATTTCTTGCTTACGTTACAGTATGCGGTGATATCGTTGCCGTCCGCATCGTACACAGTCACGTCAAAGGTGTTGTCGCTTATGCCAACCTCGGTCTGCGAGCCCGTAAAGGTCACGTCAAGCGTGTACCCCTTGGGGAGCTTATACCCAAGCAGCTCGTGAAGCGTCAGCGGCTGGCCGTTATAGTGGCGTTGCGTGCTTTGCGAGGTCAGGCTGATATACAGCTTGTTGATCATGGCGTGGCAGGTGTTTGTTGTCACGATATAATTGGCGGTGACGTCGTTGCCGCCCTCGTCATACACTACCCATTCGGTGAATTTCAGCGTATAGCTACCGGGCTGGGCAGGTGCTTCGGTTGCAACGTACTCCACGCGATGCCCTGCGGCAAGTCCCATGGGGCGATAGCCCGCTTGCAAGACGTCAATGCCCTTGCCGTCATACTCCTTGGAGTATTGCGCAGGCAGGTACAAATTCAGCTCAGCCGGCTCTACCGTCACGCTCTGCCATGCGTGCTCCAGCGTGATGTAATAGCAATGCGTCACGTCTCTGCCGCGTGCATCGTAAACGCGCAAGTCACCAAGCACACAATTATACTTCTCACCGATTTCGGGCGAGCTTACGATCATGGGCAGCATGACCTTTTGCCCCTGCACGAGCGCGGGGCAGGAAAGCTGATCCTGCGTGATGGGCAGCTTGACCGTGCCGTTATAAGTCAGCACGATATGCTCTGCCACGGTAACGGTCATGGGGCGGTGCGTCACTCGCAGCGTGCCCAGCATGCCCTCTTCATAGATAAATGCGTAGTTCTGGCTGACGTCGCGTCCGTTCTCGTCCACAATGATCAGCGCAAGGCGGTTTTCGATCTCGCCCACAAGGTCAATGCTCACAGGCTTGACGCCCGTGATCGCGTGTCCGGGCAAGAGCTCGCCAAACAGCTCGTACGCTTCGCTGCTCAGCGGCATGCCGTCATACATCTTTTCTGCATCAAACGATTGCATGGGCAGCTTGTAAGGCTCTGTAATTTCCAGAATACCCGCATCTACCCTGATCTCGTACATGTGGGTAACGTCCTTTCCGTTCTCATCCGTGATGCGAACCATGGAAAGATCGTTCTTCCACTTACCCACGTCGGCAATGCCGTCGGGATACTTATATTCCACGTGCAGCTTGTGCCCCGAAAGCATCTTGCCCGCGGTCACCTTACTGTAGGCTGCCACGATGGGCTGTCCGTCATAGACAGGCTTGGTCTGGCTGCCCGTGGAGACCGTGATCTCAATCGGCTTGACGCGCAGCGTGCCGTAATTGGTCGTGACGCTGTAATACTCGGACACGTCGTTGCCGTATCTGTCCACAATACGCAAGGTATCCAGCGAGTTGGGCACAACGCCGATCTCGTAAATACCGCTCGGATAGGTAAAGGTTGCACGGATCTCGTGTCCCTCGACAAGCCCCGAGCCGCTGATACGGATCTCGCTGCTCTGCGCAGGAGCGTTCTCGTACGCAACCGTTTGTCCGCCCGTGATGAGTGTGATCTTGCGCGGTACGATCTCGATCTCGCCGTCCGAGCACGTGATCACGTAATTGCCCGTCACGTCGCGTCTGCGTGCGTCAAGCACTCTGTATCCCTTGATGCTCATGCGGTGGCGTCCAAGCTCAATGCCGTCCGATACCACGTCCAGCTCCACCTTTTGCCCTGCGGCAAGTCCTACGGCAGAGGAGGTGGCATCACACTTGCCGTTATACGGCTGCCCCGAATACTCGCCCTGTACCAAGGGCGCTTCAATATACAGGCTTGCGGGCGTTACGGTATATCTGCCCGGGTTGACCGTGATCATATAGTTGCCCGTCACGTCCTGCCCCGTAGCGGTATAGACCTTGGGGGTGACGCGATCGTTATCATGCGTGCCCACGTCGGTGATATAGTCCGACTTGACCGCGCCGCCCAGCACGTGCCCTGCGATCAGCTTGCCGGATGCCAGCGTGATTTGCGTGGCGTTGTCCATCGGCTGTCCGTCATATACCTTGCTGCCGCTCGAGGTTTTGACCGAAATCGAAATAGGCGTGACGGTCAGCTTACCGGGCACTGTGGAAATTTCAAAGTTTTGCGTGACGTTATTGCCGTTTTTATCCCAAACCTGCACGTTTTGCAGATTCAAGCTGCCCGTGCCTGCGTTGGTTTGGCTGCCCGAGAGCGTATAGGTGGCACGATAGCCGTCCGCGCCCCACGTTTCCTTGACCTGGGAGAGCGAAAACTCCTCTGCCGAGAGCGGCGTGCCGTCATATTGCTTGCTGCCGCCCGGGGCGGTCAGCTTGAGCGTAATGCCCTGGATCTTGATCGAGTTTCCGACAAGCCTGAATTCATAATTGCTTGTTCTGTCTGCGCCGCTGCCGTCATTCAGCACTACCGAAATCATCTCTGTTGGGAAGGTATAGCTATACGTACCGATATTGACCGCTCCCGACACGGGTCTGCCCATCATGGAATAGGTCAGATACTGCATCGCCTCGGGCGCGAGCACGATCTTGTGCCCCTTGCCCTCATATTTGCTGATCGCGGAATTGGACAGATCGGGCGCTTTGGGCACGACTGCCTTGCCGTCATACTCTTTGGTAATGGGATCAAACTTGATCTCAAGCGTGCGCTTGGTCACGGTCAGCGCGCCGTCGCCCGCAATGCTGCTTGCATACCAATCGGTTGCGTCCACCGCCTTGCCAAGACCCTCCTTATGCATGATGCGGTACTTGACACTATACGCACTGCTGCCCACGTTGGTCTGCGAGCCCGAGGTGCTGACGATCTCAATATAATCGTCCTTGAACAGCGTGCCGCCGATCACGCTGACCACGCGGTCAACGTCAAAATCAGAGGGATCCAGCGCGGAAGCGTCATACACCTTATCCAAGTTCAAAAGTGCCAGACGCAAATGCGCGCCCTTTTCTACGGTCAGCGTGCCGTAAGACACGCTCAGATCGTAATTTGCCGTCACGTTTTTGCCGTCTCCCGAGACAATCTCATACGCAACCTCGTTGGGAATGCTGCCCGGCACGGTCTGCGTTGCAGCCTTTTTGACCTTGACGCTATGTCCGGGGGCAAGGCTGCCGCTCTTGATCTGATAATTCGACCAGCTTTGTGCCTGTCCGTTATATACAAGTCCACGGCTGTTCTCGCTTTGCAAATGCAGCACGCGCGGCTTGACGGTCAGCGAGCCGAATTCATACGTAATATCGTAGTTTTTGGTCACGTCTCTGCCGTCTGCCATGATCTTGAGCTGCACGCGGTTGTCCTGCGGGCGGCCGGTGACATCGGTCACACCCGTCTTATCGTTGTGCACAAGCTCAACGTACTGCCCCGACACGATGCTGCCGCTTGTCACGGTATATCTGTCGGTATACTGGCGCATGCCCGTATATTCCAGCGTGACGTCGGGGGTCGTGACCGTGATGGGTCGTTTTTCAATGACCACCTTGCACACGTCTACCTTAATGTTATAATACGCGGTGCGGTCCTGCCCTGCTTGATTGCTTACGGTAACCGTGACGCTGTTATCATGTCTGCCCACGTTGGCAGATACGCTGTGCGGCGTGACGAAAATCTGATCTCCGCTGTACAGCGTTCCCTTGGTGATCTCGTAATTGGAGGTGCTTGCGCTTTTTCCGTCATACGTTTTGGTGATGTTGACAGGCTTGCCGTTCTTGATCTCGTCCGCCACCACCACCGTGATCTGCTTTGCCTTGACCTTGATCGTGCCCTGCGAGAAGGTCAGCTTGTATCCCGCGGTCACGTCGTTGCCCTTTTTGTCAACGATGACCACACTGGCAGGGTCGATATGGCAGATCGCGCCGCCGCGTCCGTCATAGGTAAAGTAGGTCAGCGCGGCGCTCTTGACGCTATGCCCCTTGGCAAGCACGCCGTCATCGATCTGCCAGTGCTTATCAAATATCGGGCTATCGCCGTATTCCACGGTTGCACCGAATTTGCTTTCGGGGCGCAGCGCAACGTCACGGCGATACAGCGTGACCGTGCCCGCCTCGCTATAGATCTTTTTGCCAAACAAGCCCTTGGTAATGACCGCGCGCACGCTGTACGTGCCCGGCTGCGTGGGCTGCTCTGCCTCCCACGCCTCGCTGCCAAGCGGTGCATACTCGCACCGATACGTGCCAAGCAGCACAAAGCAATCATACTCGGGCTTATCGCCAAAGGCGACCGTTTCGCTTTGCAAAGTATACTCTCCGAAGTAAATACCGCGCAGCGAGAGATAGCCAAGCAGCAGCACCGCGCCCAAAATCAGCAGCAGCACCGCACACTTGACGCATATCTTGAATATGCGCGCCAAGGGGAGATATCCCCTGACCTTTTTCTCATATGCTTCGTACATCATAAGTATTTCTCCGGAAAAAATTTAAAGCTTTAAGGTGCCAGCACGCGCAAAGTGCCCGGCACGATGATGATCTGATAATTTGCGGTCACGTTACGCCCCTGTGCGTCCGTGATCACGATATCCGAGACCGTTGCGTCACTGACGCCTACGTTGGTCTGGCTGCCCTTGATCTGATAGGACACGATGCTCTGCCCCTGGGCAAGCTCGCCCGCGGTCAGGGTAAAGCTGCTGACGCGCAGCGCCTTGCCGTCATAGACCTTTTCGGCACTGTCGGTGACGATGGTCAGGCTGATCGCGCTGATGCGCAGGATGCCTGCGCTGACGCGCAGATCGTACTCTGCACTCACGTCGTTGCCGCTGCCGTCCAGCACGCGGCAGGTGGGGGTGTTGTATATCGCGCCCACGTTTGTAATCGAGGGCATGGTGTAGTCCAAATAGTGTCCGCGCGCGGCAAGCGCATCGGCGTCATAGCTCAGCTCGGGAGCAGAGAGCGGCGTGCCGTCATAGGTCTTGGTCGCGCCCGAGGATTGCACGCTCAGCTCGTACAGGTATACCTTGAGCGTGCCGTGGTTTCTCTGCACGTCGAAATTGTGCGTCACGTCTCTGCCCAAAATGTCAAGAATGACCACCTCACCGATCTCGTTTACGCTCTGTCCGATCTCGGTCTGCGAGCCGCTGACCGTCACCGTGACGGTATACGTCCAGCCAAGCTCGGTATTTTTGAACGCATGCGTTGCACTTGCGTCCTCCAGCGGCGTGCCGTCATAGACCTTTTTGCCGCTTGCGGCGTTGACGGTCAGCGTAGGCTTTCTGACCTCAATGATGCCGTCCTGCCATACCATATTGTATTCTGCGGTCACGTCCACGCCGTTCTCGTCCACGATCTTTGCGCCCGTAATGACCGAGATGCCAATGCCTGCGTCGGTCTGCGAGCCGCTGACCTGTACGTCGGTGAGCGTGTGCCCCTGTTTGAGCGAGCCTTGCGTGATCATGACGTTCTCGGGAGACGCCATGTAAGGCAGACCCGTATAATAGCCCATGATCTTGATGGGAGTCAGCACAAGCGCGTCGTCGGGCGTGCTGCTCATGGCAGGCGTGGGATCCATGCGCACCCAGCCAAAGCCTGTGATAAACACCTCGACCCAAGCGTGCGCATCCGCGCCCTTGACGTCGGTCCATGCGTTTTCTGCCGCATACGTGCTGTAACCCACCACGTAACGCGCGGGAATGCCCAGCGAGCGGTACAGCAGCGTGGCTGCAGACGCGAAGTGGCGGCAAACGCCGCTCTTGGACTGGGTCAGGAAAAAGATCACCTCATCCTCGCCTGCAGGGCAAGCGGGATACTCGAGATCATACGTTGCGCTCGTGCGGATCAGGGCTGCAACGTCCTCTACAATACTGATCCTGTCTGCGCGCAAGCCGTTCTGCTCTGCAAACGCCAAAAGCGCCTGCTTGGTGCTCTCGGGCACGGACAGATACTGCTCGTATACAAACGCGGTATACAGCTTGTTCTGCTCATCCTCCACGCCCATGGCTGCATAGCGCAGCGCGTCGGTATAGTTGTAATACCAATCATAGCCCGTATGCGTATAGGAGCTTGCATAGGGGGAGATCACAACGTCGTTATACAAGCCGTCGGGTCCGTTGGCTACGTAATTGGGCAGCAGATACTGATTGCCCAGTATCTCAATCTGATACAGCGTGGGCAGCTTGCCGTCAGCCGCCAAGGCTTGACCCACCGTGAACAGCATATTGTCCAAGGCAAGCGGATACGCCATAGCGTCACCCCAGCCCCAGTTGCCCGCGCTTTCGCGGAAGGAATAATCGCCATAGCTCTTCCAGCGCAGATACACTCTGCCGCCATACTCCGCCCAGATGCGTGCGGCTACCGCGTCCGCGTTTTGCGCGTCGTTATCAAGGCTGCCGTCATCCGAGATCTCGCCACCCGTGGAGGGTGCGTTCTCGTACACCTCCAGCGTGCCGTATTCGTAGGACACGTCATAGCGGTAGGTGATATCCTCGCCCGTCAAGGGGTCAATGATAGATACGGTAAAGGTGTTTTCCGAGAAGCCGATCTCGGTCTGCGAGCCTGTAAAGTGCGGCACGATCTGATACATCGCATCTACCACACCCTCTGCCAGCACGTACTGCTCGCAGGTCAACGGCTCACCCGTATAGGGCGCGGACTTGGAGCCGGATGCAAAGATCAGCGTTTCCAGCTGGTCGCGGTCAATGCCGTGCACCAGCGTAATGTCATAATTATCGGTTACAATTTCACTGGGATGTGCGAACTGTGCGTTCGAATTATCCAGAACGATCACGTCGCGCAGCATGAACTCCACGGTATCCTCGGCGTTCTTGACTGCCTCGACCTGTGCCGAAATCCCATGCCCTTCCACCAAAGAGCCCTTGGTAATATACCACTTACCCTGGGGCAGCTCGCTGCCCGAAAAATGCTTGATGCAGGGGCTTGCAGAGATCTCAATGGGACGCGGCTCAACCTTGAGCGATCCCACGCGGATGCTGATCTCATAATAATCGGTCACGTCACCGCCAATGCTGCCGTCGCCGTACAAATTCTGCACGCGCACCGAGATATTGTTGGTCACGCTGCCCACGTCGGTAATGCTGACGGGGAAAGAGACGTCCAGGAAATGATTTGACAGCACCTCGCCGTCCAACGTATAGGATTCATAGCGCAGCGGCTCGCCGTCATACACCTTGGATGCACCGTACGAGGTCACCGTAATAGGACGCCTGGTCACGGTCAGCTTGCCGTAGCGATACGCGATCTCAAAATTCTTCTGAACCGGGCGACCGCTCGGGTCATGGATCATGATCGCAAAGTCATTGGACGAGCTGCCCGGTGCGATCTGCATGCCCTTAAAGGTTGCAGACGCGGTATAGCCATCGGGCAGGCTGCCGAGAATGAAATCCCACATTTCGTAGGTCAGCGGCTCGCCGTCGTATATCTTTTGGGTATCGCCCGATTTGACGATCAGCTGGCGCGGCGTGACGGTCAGCTTGCCCGGGCGTGTTTCGATCTCATAATGGCTGGTCACGTCCGCGCCAAGGGCATCTCTGACCTTGACGACAATGCCGTTTTCGACATAACCAACGTCAGTTTGCTCTCCGCTGTATACGACCTCTAATTTGTGTCCCTTTTTGAGCGCGCCCTTTTTGAGCGTGTATTCCTCACAGGTCAGCGGCTTGCCGTCAAATTCCTTTTGCGCGCTGCCTGCCACCACGACCAGCGAGGAGGGTCTTGTATCGATCACGCCCGTGACGATCAGACCCATATAGATTGCCAGCATGATCACAATGCCGATGATAATGCTACCGATCAGCACGGTTGAAGATTTTCTGTTCATCTCGGACATCCTTTCCTTAATATTTGCGCGTCAGCGCAACATCATTGGCACCACAGGTGCAACATCATTGGCGGCTCTGCCGCCACATCATTTGCGCGTTAGCGCAACATCATTTGCCAAAGGCAACTTACGCCGCGCGTTCAAACCTGCGCAAATACTCCTTGCACAGCTTCATGCGGTCGTAACCGAACAGCTCGTCAAGGTAATTGCAAAGCCCCTGCACGCTGTTGCGCACGTAAATGGGGTTCTGTGCCTCTAACTTTCTGAACACCTTTTTGGACAGGATATCGTCCAGCGCGTCCAGCTCGTCGCCGCCGCAGGCAAGGTACACGGGAATGTACTGCTTGATCTGCTTCATGATTCTGTTACCGAACGTGATCTTGAATTTATCGATCATGTACGCGTCAAGCTTTTTGAGCCTTCTTGCGTTTCTTGCGGTCATGCCGTATTCCTTTTGCGCACGTGCCACCATGGCGTCAAACTGATCTGCCGAGATGCGCACCTGCTTGGCGGGAGCGGCTTCAAAGAATTGCGTTTTGCGATCAAGGTTAATGACCATGGCGCGGTCGTACACCTTGTCCGAAATGGCAAAGGTGGAGTCGTCGTTATTTGCCGTGCCCACAAACCACATGTTAGGAGGCAGCTTGAGTCTGCCGCCCTTGAGCAGCGCGGGGTCGCCCTTTTGCACGTCCGAGACCACGTCAATGTATCTCTTTTCGGGGTCGGGCAGCTCCAAAAGTGACAAAAACTCTGCAAAATAGTACTCTACGCGTGCGATATTCATTTCATCCAGCACGGTCACGTACATATCTCTGCTGTAATTCGCCTCGTACATTTTCTGGAGCAACAGAGTTTCATTAAACTTACCCGTAAACTCGTTATAGTACCCGATCATATCGGTACGCTCTTTCCACATGGGCTGAATGGGCACGATAACCGAAGGGTTACCGATAAACTCGCCGAACGCATATGCCAGCGAGGTCTTACCCGTACCCGACATACCCTGCATGACCAGGATATGGCTGACACCGAGGTTAGAAATAAAGCGGCGGATATCCGAGATATCGTAGTAAAGTCCCAAGTTACCCGCTGCGTACGCGCGGAAGCTTTCGCAAAAGCTTGCCAGCGTCACCTTGGGGACATGATTGGGCGCTGCATACTTTTTCATAATGCTGTCGGTGCGCGCCAGCATGAAAAATCTGCCCTCGCCATCCGCTCTTTCGGGGGTCTCGGGGGTGGTTTTGCCTGTTCCCTTGCTCTGCCCTGCAGAAGCTTCGGGTTTACCAGGGTCTTCCTTGCCGTCCAGTCGCGCACTCAGCTTGGCTTCGGGCTGCGCCTGGATCTTGTGCGGCTTTTTGGACTTTTTGCTTACCGATACGATCAGCGCGATCAAC
Organism: Eubacteriales bacterium; assembly: GCA_045660125.1. Classification (GTDB taxonomy): domain Bacteria; phylum Bacillota; class Clostridia; order Oscillospirales; family CAG-272; genus SVQP01. The sequence goes on from JAZRDG010000018.1 coordinate 15,417, forward strand.
AAAACGGGCAAAAGCAACGCCAAAAGTCCCAGCACCAGCACCGACTCCGAGGGGATAAGCGCATTATCCATTGGCAAGCCGCTGCCCACGGGTGCCATAAATATGGCAAACGCGGCAGCCAGTCCGAACAGATAGATCAGCACCAGCAGCACGATATATTTGATTTTCGGATGTTTCTTTCGCATAACTCAGCTTATCCTTTCAAGGGGGGCATTTACTTGACCGTCAATCTTTCTTTTTGCTCTCTTTTGACCAAAGAATATCCTTGCGGATGCGCTTTTTGGTCAGCTTCCAGTTTTTTTCAAACATATCCGCAAACCAAGCGTACTCTCGCTCCAGCTGCGCAATATACTCTCTTGAGGTGGTATCCTCTGCGGGGATCTCTCCCACGCGATGCTGCAAGGCGTGCACTCTTGCGCGCAAGCCGTTAATTTCACCGTCAGCCTGCTCGTTTTGCTGCTGCACCTGGGCAATTTCATCATCCTTTTGTGCAAGCTTTTGCTCATAGGATGCAATCAAGCTCTCGCGCTTTTCGGCAAATCTTTGCTCGCACTGCTCAAAATACACAGCCGACAGCTTTTGCGCCTCGCGGTCAACCGACTTTTGCAGCGTTTCTGCCGCGTTGCGCATTTGCTGCGCATTGCGCTCAAGCATCTTGTTCTGCTCCTCCAGCGCCAGCAAATATTCCTCCAAGGACGCCTGCGACTCGTGCGCACGCGCCTTGAGCTGCTCCAGCTTTTCGCGTCTTGCCTGCTCGGCAGCCTCCTGCCGCGCCATCTCCTCGGCAAGATATCGCTGCTCCAGCGTCTTGCCCGACTCGCTGCCGTACTTGTACGCAAGGAACGAGGTCAGGGCAACCAGCTCGTCGATCTCGCTTTCCAAAGCGTCCTCAAACGGCTTTTGCTCCACGTTTTTGTGCTCGATCGTATAGCCGTCACCCTCGTACGCGACCAGATAATCGTACAGCTCGACCGCATACTTGAAGTTGTTATCCATACGCAGCACGTTGGTTCTGGTAATGGGCGGCGAGATCATGGGCGCTTTGGCAACCTCCTTCATCAAGGGGGTCATGAGCAGCATATTGGTGATCACGCGGATCGCCTCCACGCGCTCAAGCATGGTGCTCTTGCCCTGCTCTGTCAGAGCGTACGGGTCAGACTTTGCCTGCTCGCAAAAGCGCAGCTCCAGCTCGACCGTGCGCTTGCCCATCAGCACGGTTTTGTGCGTATTCAGCTCGGCATGGTAGTTGTTTCCCAGCTCGGCGATCTTGGAATAGCGCATTTCCACAAAATCGCTCATAAAGGTCAAAAGCAGATACAGGAATCTGTTTTCATAGACCGTGTAATTGCTGGTATTTTCGGTGATATAGATCCTGTCCGGGATCAGCATCTCGCCCTCGTCGGGCAGGTGCGTGATCATTTCGCTGTGTCGCGCCAGGTGCTCGACCGAATCGCGCGAGACCTTTTTGGCTTTGCCGATATCCACCGTCTCGCCCTCGCGGCGAATGAACTGTCGCTCTTCCTTGATCGCCTTTTCCACGTAAGGAAGATGCGTTTCGATAAACTCCACCCAATCCTGCTCGATATGGCAGATGGTACGGTGGGCGCAAAGCGCATCCGCACCGTTGGGCGCACGCTTGATTGCCGCTGTAAAGCGACGGCTTTGATCATTCTTTGCGGTTTCGGCGCGCAGCTGCTTTAAGGCGCGATAGTATATATCCAGCTCGTGCATCTCGGACATCCTTTCATAAAAAATTTCAATTGCGGTGCGCCCCGCCCAGATCCTTCACGTCGCCTCTTCCTTCGTTGTCATCCTCGAGCGAAGCGAAGGATCTCGAAGGAAGAGGCTCGTTCGAGGATGACAGGCGGGGCAGTTGCGCGTCAGCGCAACTTACGCCGCTCTCTCGAATCTGCGCAAGTATTCCTTGCACAGCTTCATGCGGTCATAACCGAACAATTCGTCAAGGTAATTGCAAAGCCCCTGTACGCTGTTGCGCACGTAAATGGGGTTCTGCGCCTCCAGCTTTCTGAACACCTTTTTGGACAGGATATCGTCCAGCGCATCCAGCTCGTCGCCGCCGCAGGCAAGGTACACGGGAATGTACTGCTTGATCTGCTTCATAATTCTGTTACCGAACGTGATCTTGAATTTATCGATCATGTACGCGTCAAGCTTTTTGAGCCTTCTCGCGTTTCTCGCGGTCATGCCGTATTCCTTTTGCGCACGAGCCACCATGGCGTCAAACTGATCCGCCGAGATGCGCACCTGCTTTGCGGGAGCGGCTTCAAAGAACTGCGTCTTTCGATCAAGGTTAATGACCATGGCACGGTCATACACCTTATCCGAAATGGCAAAGGTGGAGTCGTCGTTGTTTGCCGTGCCCACGAACCACATATTGGGAGGCAGCTTGAGTCTGCCGCCCTTGAGCAGCGCGGGGTCACCCTTTTGCACGTCCGAGACCACGTCAATGTATCTCTTTTCGGGGTCGGGCAATTCAAGCAGCGAGAGGAATTCTGCAAAGTAGTACTCTACGCGTGCGATGTTCATCTCATCCAGCACGGTCACGTACATATCCCGGCTGTAATTTGCCTCGTACATTTTCTGGAGCAGCAGAGTTTCATTAAACTTACCCGTAAACTCGTTATAGTAACCGATCATGTCGGTACGCTCTTTCCACATGGGCTGAATGGGCACGATGACAGAGGGATTGCCGATAAACTCACCAAACGCATATGCCAGCGAGGTCTTACCCGTACCCGACATACCCTGCATGACCAGGATATGGCTGACGCCGAGGTTGGAGATAAAGCGGCGGATATCCGAGATATCGTAGTAAAGTCCCAAATTACCTGCCGCGTACGCGCGGAAGCTTTCGCAAAAGCTTGCCAGCGTCACCTTGGGGTCATGATTGGGCGCTGCATACTTTTTCATAATGCTGTCGGTACGCGCCAGCATGAAAAATCTGCTCTCGCCATCCGCTCTTTCGGGGGTCTCGGGCGTGGTTTTGCCTGTTCCCTTGCCGCCCTTTTCCTTGCCGTCCTCACTTTCGGGGGCTACGACCTGCACGCGAGAGGAATCCGCTCGCAGCACCGCGATCACCAGCCAGGCAATCAGCGCAAGCACCACAAGCACGTACAAACCGATTGCAGTTCTGGAAGACAGCAGCTCCCACAAAAACTGTAAAAGCAACATAGTCGTTTTCTCCTTTCGGCAAGAATTCAGATCAGATCCATCGAGGCAAGCACCTCAAAGGTCAAAGGCAAACGCTCGCGGCCTGCCGTGCGATCAAGCAGCGCGGACAGGATCTCGCCCTCCTCGGCATCGGCAACGGCACGCAGCTGCGCACCGCATGCAGGCAGGATGACGGCAGCCATGCCGTTATCAAACGCATCGCTCTGCTTGCCACCCGTGGCAAGGAACACCGCGGTATATTTTTCAAACATGCGCAGCGTGCGGTTGGACAGGCGCGCACCGCCTGCCTCGATCATGCGCTGCTCCAGCAGATCGATCACGCCCCACAGCTCATCGGACAAAAAATACTCGTTCTCGGCAGCAGCCACCGCTCTTTGCAGTGCGTCCACCGAAACGCTGAGCGCCTGTGCGCCCTCGGCACTCTCGGGCGGAAACGCTCTGCCCGAATTGCGCAGATATACGGCTGCCGTATAACGCGCGGTGTCACCGCCCACGGTGGGAACGCTGTCGCGCTCGGACAAAACGCCCATGACCCACAGGTTGGGAGAGAGCACGAGCTTGCCCTCAAAAATGCCCTCAGGGATCTTGCCCGCTTGCTCACCGCACTCGCCCAGATACAGGGCGGCATTGCCCTCGGGCACGCCAAAATAGGGGGAAAGGGGCGAGAATACCGCATCCACGGCATCTGCGCCAATATTGCCAACGCCTGCAAAGCAGACGTTCTTGGGGCTAAATCTTGCAGTATACAGCGCCTTGGCAAACGCGGTATGCGTCAGCTGACCGCTCTCGCCGTTGCGCTCCAGCAGCACGCGGGCAATGCTGCCCTCGGCTTTGCCGTCCTCGCGCTCGGGGCAGATAAACTGCTCGGCACGCACGCCAAAGGCACGCGAAAGGTTATCAAAAATGCTTGCGCTATCCAAAGCACCCGCGCTGCAAAGCAGCATACGGGATGCCGACATGGCAGACAGAATGCGGCGCACGCTTTCCTCGTCATATTCCCACAAAAACGGGATGAGCGCACCGAACAGCTCCGCACAAGTAATCTCGCTTGCGGGCACGGGCATTGCATACTCCCCGCGCTGCGCCTCCAGCTGCACAAGCGCCTCGTAAGAAACGCCCTGCTCGCCCATGGCGGTTTTGACCTGCTCCACGGTCTGCTCCTGCACGGGAGCTTGTGCCGCCTGCTCGTCCTGCGCGGATTGCGCGGACTGTACGGGCTCTGCTTGCAGTCCCTCTCCCTTTTTGAGATACACGCGCCACTTGATCATGCGCACGATCATGACGATCGCCAGCACGCTTGCAATCACCAAAAGTCCCAGCGCGCCCAAGAACTCCAGCGCGCGCACGACGTATTCGATAGTCTGATCGGTATAGACGTCATTGCCAAACAGGTTGATGACAGAACCAATGCTGCCGCTGAGCATATCACCGATCAGGCTGCCGATCATAGAGCCCACGCCGATAAAGGCAAGGTCCAGGCAAAGCAGCAGATCGATAAAGTCCAGCACGCCGATCGGGATCAGCATAAACAGCGCCCTCTTCCAGCGCTTATGCTTGGCTTCCAGCTTTTTGCGCACCTTTTCCTGCTTTTTTTGCTGGGCTGCGCTGCGCTTTTCCATTTCCACAGGGTCTGCTATGAGCAGCTCGTGGCAAAAAACGCAAAACTTTTTGCCGTCCTGATTACTCGTTCCGCACTTTCTGCAAATTGTCATATCTCTAAACTTCCTTTCGGAGAATTTCTACATTAAAGTTATAGTTAATAATATTATACCACATACGCAAGGGCGCGTCAATGTGCGAGGTGGACAAAACAGGCTTGCCCGATTTGTACATAGTGCAAATGGATTTTTCAAGTTTCGGCAAGCACCTTGACGGCAGAGCGATTATTTGTTATAATGATAGGTGATAGATTCTTAGAAACAAGGAGATTTTTATGTCCGATAAGACTGCCTGTATTCTGCGACGCACCGCGGGCATTGTGCTTGCTTGCCTGGCAGTGATCTGCGCGATTGCGTGCTCGGTTGCCTGCGTGCAGATTTATCGCAGCGGTGACCGCCCCTTCACGCCCGAGAGCATTGGCGCGGCGTGGAAAAGCATCGCAATATTTTTCTACTTGACGGTTGCGTTTGCCATTGGCACGGGCGTGCTGCATTTGCTGTATCCCGCACCTGTGCGCAAGCAAAAGGGCGTTGTTTTCCCCGAGCTGCGCCTTGCCAAGGTCAAGGCAAGACTTGGCAGAAAGCAATATTCCGACAAGCTGCTTTTGCCGCTGGTCAAGCATGAGATCTACCTGAAATCCATGCGCATCACAGCCGTTGCCGTTTGCTTGCTCAGCGCCGCATATCCCTTATTCTACTTGAACAATATGGATAATTTCACCTCGATCGACACGCTGCTGAACGCGCAGGTGATCGATGCCGTGATCCCCTCGCTCTGCTTTGCGGCAGCCGCGCTGGGATACTGCTATGCAGTCAGACTTCTCTCGGATATCAGCTGCGAGAACGCCATTCTTTACGCCAAGGCGATCATGCTGCTCCCTGCCCCCGCTGCTGAGAAAAAGCCGAGCGGCAAGCAGGAAAAGGGCTTGCCTGCTTACACAACTTTTGTCTTGCGCGCGGTGCTGCTGACCGCTGCCATCGTCATGATCGTTCTGGGTATTTTCAACGGCGGCATGAACGACGTGCTGCAAAAAGCCATTAAAATCTGCACCGAATGCATTGGATTGGGGTGATCGTATGAGCAAGAAAAACATTTTTTTGACGCTGAAAGATAAGCTCGTCGCGCTCATTCCGACCAAGAGAAGACTGATCCAGCTTTACGCCGCGCTGCTGACCAACGCCAACGTCAAGGGCTTTGTGACGGGTCAGATCTACAAAGGACCTCTGAAAAACGTGTGCACTCCCGGTCTGAACTGCTATTCCTGCCCGGGCGCTGCAGGCGCGTGCCCCTTGGGATCCTTGCAAAACGCGCTGGCATCCTCGGGTGCGCGCGTGCCGTTTTACATCTTCGGCATCATTTTACTGTACGGCTTGCTGCTGGGTCGCTGGATCTGCGGCTTCCTTTGCCCGTTCGGACTGATCCAAGAACTCCTACATAAGATAAAGACGCCAAAAATCAGAAAAAGTTCCGCCACTCGCGTATTTTCTTACTTAAAATACGTAATTTTGGCACTTTTCACAATTGCGCTGCCCTTAATTTATGCACTTCGCGACTTCCCTCTGCCCGCATTTTGCAAATACATTTGCCCTGCCGGCACGCTGGAGGGCGCGATGGGCCTGCTTGCCAACCGCGCAAACACCGAGCTTTTGCCCATGCTCGGCCCGCTTTTCACTTGGAAATTCGTGGTCCTTGCGGCAATTGTGATCGGCAGCATCTTCCTGTACCGCTTTTTCTGCCGTTTTCTGTGCCCCTTGGGTGCGCTTTACGGCCTGTTCAATAAGATCTCGCTTCTGGGCATCAAGCTTGATAAGCCCAAGTGTACCGATTGCGGCGCGTGCCAAGCCAAGTGTAAGATGGACATTCGCCACGTAGGTGACGTGGAGTGCATCAGCTGCGGCGAGTGCATGTCCGCCTGCCCCACGGGCGCGATCACATGGAAGGGCTCGAGATTCGTGCTGCCGCCGAGTGAAATTGACGGCAAACCCACCGCTCCCGACCTGACCAAGAAATACGCAAAGCGCCGCAAGACGCTGAAAATTACGGCAATTGCGCTGATGATCAGCGTGCTGCTGGGTGCATTGGTGTATTTTAACTTGATTTACAAGGACCCCGCTGCACAGCAGCCGCAACCGCCCACACCGCCCACGGAGGACCAGACAGACACCGACACGCCTGCAGTACCGCTTGGCAATAAGGTTGGCGAGCTTTGCTATGACGTGACCGCGCCCATCATTGACGCGACCGGCGTGACCGAGCAGAGCGTAACGCTCTCGGAGCTGCGCGGCAAGGTTGTGGTCATCAACTTCTGGGGCACATGGTGCGGCCCTTGCGTGGCTGAGCTGCCGCATTTTGACGACGTGGCAAGAGAATATGCGGATTCGGTGACCGTTGTGGCGTTCCACACAGCATACGGCAACGAAAAGGCAGGCGACTATATCGCGCAGAATTACGCTGACTCGTCTATCGTGTTTGCTTTGGATCAAGGTGAAGCGTTTTACGCAACGCTGGGCGGCCTGAGCACGTACCCCATGACCGTGATCGTGGACGCTAACGGCGTGATCACAACCAAGGTCATGAACCCCATGACCCACGAAGAGCTCACGGCAGCCGTCGAGAGCGCCCTCACCAATTAAAACAACCTCATTTTGAGAGTTTTTGCGTCGCTTTTTGCAAAAAGCGACCGCAGTCGAGGGCGCGCAGCCCTCGTCGCCTCCGCAGAGGCGAAACTTCTCATTCGCCGTTCTTTTTGGTACTTTTTCTTGCGGCTACATAGCCAAGAAAAAGTACGGAAACAATTTTCACACATTTCACCACAACAAAAGGGAGTTACCATTACAGGCAGCTCCCTTATTTTTTTGCATTGAGCGAACTCTCTCCGTACTTTTCTTTGACACCGCTGGCGCAAAGAAAAGTACCATTATTTGCTTCGCAAATCAAACGCCGAGATTATTTCGCGCCTGCGGGCGCGACCAAGGGCGCTGCCGGTTGAGTTTTAGATGCTGGACTTCGCAGAAGTCCAGCATCAGGGTGGCGTCAGCAACACTCGAAGGTATGACAACATTCACACGCCACCATGCTTTTCTGAAAAAGCTCGATCAAAACTTTTCATAAAAAAAGGGGAGCACGCCGTGCTCCCCTTGTTTGCTTTTTATCTTTCAACTTCCTGCATGATGAATGCTTCCAGAATGTCGTCGGTGCGGATGTCGTTGAACTTCTTCAAGCCAACACCACACTCGTATCCTGCTGCTACCTCGCGGACGTCGTCCTTGAAGCGGCGCAGCGATGCGATCTCGTCCTCGAAGATCACGATGCCGTCACGAACCACACGGATCTGCGACTGACGGGTGATCTTACCGTCCTGCACGTAAGAGCCTGCAATAAAGCCAACGTTGGGTACGTGAATGGTCTGTCTGACCTGTGCGTGACCCAGCAGTACCTCAACAAACTGAGGCGCAAGCATGCCCTTCATTGCAGCCGAGATCTCCTCGATGCAATCGTAAATGATGCGGTAGGTGCGAATGTCAACGTTCTGTCTCTCTGCGCTGTCAAGTGCGCTCTTGTCGGGACGTACGTTAAAGCCAACGATGATTGCGTTGGATGCTGCTGCCAGCATAACGTCACCCTCGGTAATACCACCAACCGCTGCGTGAATGATGTTGACCTTGACCTCTTCATTGGTCAGCTTCTGCAGCGACTGCTTAACAGCCTCGGCAGAACCGTCAACGTCTGCCTTGATGATGATGTTCAGATCCTTAACACCCTCGGAGATCTGTGCGAACAGATCGTTCAGGTTAGCTCTGGAATTTGCCTTGAAGATCTCTTCCTTCGCCTCGGCCTTTCTCTGCTCAGCCAGCTCTCTTGCCATCTTTTCGTCCTCAACGGCTGCAAACTGGTCGCCTGCCTGAGGAACCTCTGCAAGACCCGTGATCTCAACAGGTACGGAAGGACCTGCGATCTTAACGATCTTACCGGTATAGTCGGTCATCGCTCTGACTCTACCAACGGCAGTGCCTGCGATCACAACGTCACCTGCATGCAGCGTACCGTTCTGTACCAGTACGGTTGCAACAGGGCCGCGACCCTTGTCCAGTCTGGACTCGATGATAATACCCTTTGCACGGCGGTCGGGGTTCGCCTTGAGCTCCTTGACCTCTGCAACCAGCAGTACGCTCTCCAAAAGATCGTCAATACCCTGCTTGGTCAGTGCGGATACGGGTACGCAAATGACGTCGCCGCCCCACTCCTCGGGTACCAGATCGTACTTGGTCAGCTCCTGCTTGACCGCATCGGGGTTCGCCGTGGGCTTATCCATCTTGTTGATTGCAACGATGATGTCAATACCCGCAGCCTTTGCGTGGTTGATTGCCTCAACCGTCTGGGGCATGATACCGTCATCTGCTGCAACTACGAGAATTGCAATATCGGTTGCCTGTGCACCGCGCGCTCTCATGGCGGTAAACGCCTCGTGACCGGGGGTGTCCAGGAAAGTGATATCCTGATCGTTGATCTTAACTCTGTATGCACCGATGTGCTGGGTAATACCGCCTGCCTCGCCTGCGGTTACGTTTGCATGACGAATTGCGTCAAGCAGCGAGGTCTTACCGTGGTCAACGTGACCCATAACGCACACAACGGGTGCTCTGCCCTGCAGCGTCTCGTCGGTGTCCTCGGTCTGATCAAACAGCTTTTCTTCAATGGTCACAACCACCTCACGGGTGTACTCTGCGCCCATTTCCTCGCAGATCATAGCTGCGGTGTCAAAATCGATGAGCTGGTTTACGGTTGCCATCACGCCAAGGCCGACCAGCTTCTTGATGACCTCACCTGCAGTTGCCTTGAGTCTGCTTGCAAGCTCGCCAACGGAGATCTCCTCGGGGATCTCTACGCGAACGATCTGCTTGACCACGGGCTGCTGCTTCTTGCCGCCCTTCTGGTTCTTGATCGCCTGCTTGCCAACCTGCTGCTTCTTGCCGCGCTGGCTGCCGTCACGCAGGTCTCTGTCGGTCTCGGTTACAAAGGTGTCCAGCTTTTCGTCGTACTTGGAAAGATCCACCTCGGTGGTTCTGGTATCCACTACGCGTACAGCGCCCTTCTTGTGCTGACCGTCGCCGCCCTTGGGGGTCTGACCGCGCACGATTGCCTGTACCTGGAACTTTTCTCTGGGAGCGGAAGGTACGTAATCGTCCTTGTCGCCGCCTCTTTGATTGAAATTGTTATTGGGTCTCTGGTTGCCCGGGCGAGCGTTATCTCTGCCGCGGTCACCAAAGCCACGATCCTGAGCGGGAGCGTTTCTGCGCTCTTGCGCACCGTCACGGTTGAAGCGATCCTGCACGCCGTCGCGGTTAAAGCGATCCTGTCCCTGTGTGGGAGTTGCGGGACGCTGTGCATCGCGATTGAAGCGATCCTGACCCTGCGCGGGAGCGTTTCTGCGCTCTTGTGCGCCGTCACGGTTGAAACGGTCCTGACCCTCTCTGTTAAAGCGGTCCTGACCCTGTGCAGGTGCATTTCTGCGATCCTGACCGTCTCTGTTGAAGCGATCCTGACCCTGTGCGGGAGCGTTTCTGCGATCCTGTGCGCCACGGTCCTGTGCAGGTGCGTTTCTGCGGTCCTGTGCGCCGCGATCCTGTGCGGGACGGCGATCGCCAGCAGCCTGTGCGCGCTTATCTGCAGCTGCTCTTGCCGCTGCCTCGATTGCAGCCGCTCTTTCGATAGCCGCTGCGCGTGCTGCAGCCTTTTCAGCCGCGATCTTATCAGCCGCTGCCTTCTCTGCTGCCGCTTTCTCGGCTGCTACCTTGTCTGCTGCTGCCTTTTCAGCCGCTGCCTTATCTGCAGCCGCCTTATCTGCCGCTGCCTTTTGCGCTGCAAGCGCTTCTGCCGCCTTGTCAGCTGCCGCTTTTTCTGCTGCAGCCTTTTCAGCCGCTGCTTTCTCTGCAGCTGCCTTTTCTGCTGCCTTTTGCGCAGCTGCCTTTCTTGCAGCTACCTCCTCGGGGCTTTCCTTTTTGGGAAGACGGGAGGGAATATAGGTCACCCCATCTAAGTAATCGTCAATATTATCCACCTGACGGGATTTGGTAAGCGCGTCAAAAAGAAGGTCAAATTCACCGGGCTCGAGCGTCTTTTGCGTTTTGATATCCATGCCCTTTTCCTGGCACAGATCCATCACGTCCTTGCTCTTAAGTCCAAGATCCTTGGCGAGTTGCATAACTTTGAATTGCGGGTTGTTTGCCATAAATCCTCCTTACAATCACCCATTTGGTCGTATCACGCTTTGCGTCATACGTCGGCGCGCCCTTACGCTTGCGCCGGCAAATGATTCTTTACCGATTGCCAAAGCTTTTCATCGGTAATTGCCACCGCGCCAATGGGTGCGTCCTTGCCCACAGCGGCTGCCAGCTCCTCTGCCGTATAGGGCAGCCAGATCAGCGTCACGCCGTAGAATTTACATTTATCGTTGAGTTTCTTTTTCGTGTTATCCGATGCGTCGGATGCACCGAGCACCGCTTGTACCTGCGAGCTCTTGCGCAGTTCGGTGCAGATCAGCGGTACGCCGCAGATCATTTTGCCGGCTCTGCGGCAAAGACCGAGTGCGCCAAGCAGACGGTCCGGGGCGCTCACGCCTCGTCCTCCGCCAAGGGCTTTTGCGCAAGTGCTTGCGCGATACTCTCGTACACCTCTTCGGGAATGGGGCATTCCAGCACCTTTTCCGCACGCTTGCTTCTTTGCACGCGGCGCAGGCAGCTTTCGCTGGGGCACAGATACGCGCCTCTGCCGTTTTTCTTGCCGGTCATATCGGCAATCACCTCTCCCTCGGGAGTGCGCAGCACGCGGATCAGCTCTCGCTTAGGCTTGTGCTCGTTGCAGCCCAGGCACTGCCGCATGGGTATCTTTTTTACCTTTTCCATATTTCGAACGGATTATTCCGCCTTGATATCGATCTTCATACCGGTCAGTCTTGCAGCCAGACGTACGTTCTGACCCTCCTTACCAATGGCAAGGGAAAGCTGATCGGGATCAACAAGCACGCGGCATGCGCGCTCGCCGGTCATAACGACCTCCAGCACGTGTGCGGGAGACAGGGCAGCTGCCACGAACTCCTCGGGCTGCTCGCTGTACTTGACGATATCCACCTTCTCGCCGCGCAGCTCGTCAACGATGCTGTCGATACGCATGCTGCGGTTACCGATACAAGCGCCAACGGGATCAACGTCGGGATCTCTGGAGAATACCGCGATCTTGGTTCTGGAGCCTGCCTCACGGCAAACGCCCTTGACCATTACCACGCCGTCTGCGATCTCGGGTACTTCAAGCTCGAACATTCTGCGAACCAAGCCTGCATGCGAACGGGAAAGCGTAACGATGGGGCCCTTGGACTCCTTGTTGACTTCCTGCACGAATACCTTGATCTTGTCGCCGGGGTAGAAGCTCTCGCCGGGGATCTGCTCCTCTGCGCGAAGCACTGCTCTGCCGTCGTCGGTTGCCAGCAGTACGTTGCCGGTCTCGTAATCGACCTTATCAACGGTTGCGGTGATGATCTCTTCTCTCTTGTTCTCGTAAGCCTCCTGCATTGCTCTGCGCTCACCCTCGCGAATGCCCTGGATGATGACCGACTTTGCAGCCGCTGCGCTGAGTCTGCGGAAGTTCTTGGGCTTGACCTCGGTTTCAACGATCTTGCCCACGGTGTATCTCTTGCTGATCGCCTTAGCGTCTGCCAGGGAGATCTGGGTCTGAGGATCTTCAACCTCCTCAACTACCTCGTGCTGCTGATAAACGCGCACGTCCTTCTTGACCTCGTCGATATGAATTCTGACATTGGTGCCGTTGCCGTATTCCTTCTTGAATGCGGACAGGAGCGCCGCCTCAATCTTTTCGATCATGTACGCCTTCGGGATTCCCTTTTCCTTCTCCAGAAGCTCAAGGGCGGCGAAAAATTCGTTATTCATGTTCTATTTCCTTTCTTAGTTTGCGCCAAAATCGAAAACTGTCTGCAGCTTTGCGATCTTGTCTGCGTCAAACTCCAATAATGTTTCGTTTTGCTCGATCTGCACGTTGCCTGCGTCGGTCATGCCGACCAGAATGCCGCGGTGCACCTTTGCGCCGTGCTGTGCGGAGTAGAGTCTGATCTCTACCGTGTCGCCCAGGCACATCTGCACGTGGTCGCGGTTTTTCAGCTCGCGCTCAATGCCGGGAGAGGAAACCTCCAGAATGTACGCCTGCTGAATGGGATCGGTCTCGTCCAGCACCGGGTCAATGGCGCGGTGGAAACGCTCGCAATCCTCAATGTTGATGCCTTCGGGGTGGTCGATGGTGATACGCAGGTAATAGTCCGCGCCTTCCTTGACAAACTCTACGTCCCAAAGAACGTATTCCAGCTCGTCAGCCGTCGGAAGTACGATATCCCAAACCTTTTGCGCGATACTGCCCTGACGCTTTGCGCCCTGTACTGTACTCATACAATGCATCCTTTCCCTAACAAAATTTTTGGAGTGGATTTGCTCAACCCACTCCAACATGATATCTTACTGTAAGCATTATATCACAAGTTTTCTCGCTTTGCAATACCTTATGCAAATATTTTTTGAATTTTTTGCGAAAATTTTTCTATAAATAAAAATATTTTAGGAAAAAGCGAAACGTTTTCGCAAAAAAGCGTCTATATAAGTGAGGCGGGATGCGCGGCGGCACGTGATGCAGAGGACGGCGTTTGCATTGTAGGGACCGGCGTCCTCGACGGTCCGCACATAATGACGTGGGGGGCGGATTTCGATGCCCCCCCGTGGCGCGCACCGCATAAAACCGAAAGGAGCTACAACATGAAAACCAACTTTTCCAAATCGGCCGTGGCAATGATCGCAACGTTGCTGATTTGTTGCGTTGTCTGCACCGGTTGCCTCCGCACGGAGCTTACGTTGCTGCATGACCGCGATCAAATTGAAAGCATTTACCTTGTTGATTTCGTAATGATCGACACCGCCAACCTATCGGTTTTGCCCGAAGGTGCTGTGCAAATCGAGAACGTGGATGCTTTTCTGACCGATCTGCACGCGCTTCCTTTTGTACGCTTTATGCTCGGAGATCCCACTTTTGAAGACACGTTGGGAGTATATATTCTGTATGCCAACGGCGACGTGGAGGTCATTGAGTATATGACGCAGTTTTATCTTTCCGAGGGCACCGTGACGTATCGCCGCATGCAATGCAATTTCGCGGATTACGATAATTTGGTGCAATCGTATTATCGAAATGCCGACAAGTGAATCGTGATGACCGGAAAGAGCACGGGGGATTTTACCCCGTGTTCTTTTTTATTCGTTTGCGGGAGCATATGGAATGCTCCCCTACGGAACCGTCCGTCTTATGGGGCTATCCGTTACGGGCAACTTAAAAAGCCTTCTCCAGTGGGAGAAGGTGGCAGCCGAAGGCTGACGGATGAGGTGTTAGAAAAGAATTTCAAATTGTAAAAATTCAACCCGAAATATTACTTTGCTTTGCAACTACACTTTGACTCCTCATCC
>JAZRDG010000019.1:0-27740 GCA_045660125.1 Eubacteriales bacterium
TTCTGCCCTTGGGGCCCAGCGTGATCTTAACCGTGTCTGCAAGCTTATCCACGCCGCGAACCAGCGCGTTTCTTGCTTCAATGCCGTAAAGAATATCCTTTGCCATGTGTCTTGTTCTCCTTAGAAATTACAATATAATCAGTCTACAACAGCCAGCACGTCGTCCTCGGAAACGATGACGTATTCAGTGCCGTCCAGCTTAACGGAAGTGCCTGCGTACTTGCTTGCGATGACCTTATCGCCAACCTTCACGGTCATAGCGGTGAAACCGCCGTTGTCCGAGGGCTTGCGGGGGCCAACTGCCAGAACTTCTACGATCTGGGGCTTTTCCTGTGCGGATGCTGTGAGAATAATGCCTGTTTTGGTCTTTTCTTCCGCTTCGACGAACTTGATAACGACGCGGTTGGAAAGGGGCTTGAGAGTCATGTTTGTGTTCCTCCTTATGAATGCGGACGAAAAATCGCCGCCTAAATGATACGATGTTGAAAAAGTGCAAATTAGCACTCTTTTGGTGTGAGTGCCAACCACAGTACATATTGTACACCAAATTACGGAAATATCAACCCCTTGCGCCCATAATTCACATATAATTAACAATTGTAGGATAAGGGATTTCGGGGTGTTTGCTAAATTTTGAGAGGCTATGACAAAAAAGCCCGAGCGGACGCATATATTAGAGCAAAAGGGGGGGTGAGGATGTGTTGGAATGGCTCAACGCGCGCCTGTTTGGTATTGGCGTGCCGTGCGCCCTGGTGCTTGCAGGGCTGTTTTTCAGCTTGCGCGTGGGGGTAAGGTGCGCGGCGCACCCTTGCAAAATGTTGCGCGGTATGCTGCAAAAATCCGCCACGGGCACCTCGCCCCTGCGCGCCTTGACGCTTGCCTTGGCGGGCACGCTGGGCGTGGGTAACCTTGTGGGCGTGGCGTCGGCGATATGGTACGGCGGCGCGGGCGCGGTGTTCTGGATGTGGGCAAGCGCACTTGTGGCAATGTCGCTCAAATACGCCGAGGTGGTGCTTGCCGTCTCGCACAGGCGCACCGACGCGCAGGGCAACTACAAGGGCGGCGCGATGTACTATATTAAGGATTGCTTTTCGCGCCTTGGCTGCACGGGGGTGGGCAAGGTCTTGGCAGCTGCCTTTGCCGCCTTGTGCGTCATTGACGGTCTTTCCATGGGCTGCGTGATCCAGACAAACGCCATCGGCGGCGTGTTCGAGGGCATCTGCGGCATTGCGCCGCTTTTGACCGGGGCGGTGCTTTGCATCGCTACCTTGATCATCACGCTGGGGGGATCTGCACGCATTATGAAAGCCACCGATTTTCTCGTGCCTATCATGACGGGCGGCTTTATGCTGCTGAGCCTTGCCGTGCTGGTGCTGCGCGCGCCGCTTATCCCGTCTGCCTTGAAAAGCATTTTTTCTGCCGTGACCGACGTGCGCAGCGCTCTTGGCGGCGTGGGTGGCTTTGCCGTGGCAAGGGCGTTGCGCTACGGCGCAATGCGCGGGCTTGTTTCCAACGAAGCAGGCTGCGGTACAGCCCCGATCGCGCACGCCTGCGCAAATACCGACCACCCCGCAAAACAAGGCTTCTGGGGCATTTTTGAGGTGTTTGCGGACACCTTGGTGCTGTGCAGCATGACCGCGCTTGTCATTTTGGTCAGCTACGACAAGGTGATGATGTACGGTGACAACTCGATTATGATGACCGTGCGCGCCTTTACCGTGGTGCTTGGGGATTGGGCAGGCTATTTTCTGTGCGCGATGGTGCTGTTTTTCGGCTTTGCGACCGTGGTTTGCTGGGGGCATTACGCGCTGGAGGCATTGTCCTATCTGACGCAAAGCAGGGGAGTGCGCCTCGGGTTTATTTGCGTGTTCTCGCTTGGTGCGGCGGTGGGCACTGTGGTAGCGCCCACCGCGCTGTGGCAGATCGCCGATCTCGCCATCGGTGCCATGACCCTGATCAACCTTGCTGTGCTGCTGCTCATGCAAGACGAGGTGCGCCGATGGACGGTGGACTATTTTTCGCGTTAGCGCGTCAGCTATACATGCCGTTTGCGTTCATATAGGCGTACAGCATCTCACCGTGCTGCTGCTCCTCGGCTTGAATGTGGCTGAGCATCTTGCGCGCGTCGGGATAGGCAAACTCAAACACGCAGGTGTTGTAAAGCGCGGACGCGTGCTTTTCGGTGGTGAGCAGATCCTGACAGATAAAGGCGTCTGCGTCCTTGTCCAGCGTGCTTGTATAGGATGCCGCGCAGCAGTTGGATTTGTCGGGCGCAGGGATCTGCGAGGGCACCTGACCGAGCGTGCCGCTCTGCATCTGGGTCAGCGTTTTGAGGTGCTCCTGCTCTGTGGTGGCAATGCCGGAAAGCAACGCCTTAAGCTCGGGCGACTTTGCCTCGTTTGCGTATTTTTGGTACTTGGCAACGCACAGATGCTCCTCGCCTACAAGATCCTTAAGCAGACTCGATTCCTTGGGTGAAAGTGTCATAATTAACCTCCATATTATCGTATTGGGATACGTAGGAATTGTTGACACATATTGATAGGATTATTCATCTCGCTATTGTATAAAGGAGCGGGCGATTCCTGAATCGCCCGCTCATGCAAAATTTTGTAGGGACCGGCGTCCTCGACGGTCCGTATTTAACCTCCGTAGGGGAGCATTCTATATGCTCCCGCAAAACATGTGGGCGGATATGGAATCCGCCCCTACAATTATTTGCGGGCGATCACTGATCGCCCGCGCAAGTTGTGCATGGTGTGGGTTTGTGATCGTCCGCTTTGATCAAAGGAAAAGAGCCGACGCGCGTCGGCTCTTTTCATATTCGGTTAAAACCACTTCTCGCCCAGCACCGTTGCGCTCTTGACTTGCGGAGTAAACGTGATCCACTCGCCGCTGCCGGGGCAAAGGCGGTAGCGACCCAGCAGGCAAAGGATGTACCATGCCGCCGTCGTACCCGTGTCCTCGTCACCCGGGAAGCCCTTATCGGTGGGGGCAAACGCCTCCTCGGTCAGCTTCTTGACCCAGTATTCTGTCTTTTCTACCTCGCCAAGTGCTGCGTACAAAAAGGGAAGATGGAACGAGGGCTGATTGGAGATCGCCATCTGTCCAAAATCCACCAGCGCCATCTCGGTCATTTCGTGGATCTCAAAGCCGTATCCCATGACGCGGTAACGCGGCGGTGTGGCAAACAGCTCGTCCAATTTGGTAATCAACGCGTCCTTGCCGCCGTACAGTGCTGCAAGACCTTGTACGTCATGGGGCACTGCAAACGAGTTTTGCCAAGCAGAGCCCTCGGTATACTCACCGCCCCACGTGCAGGGGTCAAACGTCTCTGCCATGTTGCCGTCCACGTCCTTGCCGCGCATAAAGCCGCTTACGGGATCGAACAGATTCTTATAATATGCGGAACGCTTGTCGTATTCCGTGACGATCTCGGTCTTGCCAAGCACCTCTGCCACACGGGCAATGCACCAGTCACCGTAAGCAAAATCCGCGGTCAGGTTGACCGACTCGCGGTGCTGCTCGCGCGGCACGTAGCCGTATTTCAGATAAGCAAGCGCACCGTTGCGTCCGTATCTTGCGTCGTCTGCCTCGTTGTTTGCGTGATAGAGCATACCCTGGAGCGCATCCTCCAGTACCTCGCGCGAGCCGATGCCCTCGGCAGCTGCCTCGGCAATGACCGCGTCGATCAGGGTACTGGGCATGCAGCCCACCTCGCCCATCGAGGTGCAGCGGGGCAGCCAGCCGCCGTCGGTATAGTCTGTCACCAAGCCCGCAAGAATCTCTGCGTATTCCTCTTTCGCGATCAGCGAGAGCAAGGGGAACTCGGTGCGATAGGTGTCCCAAAAGCAATTATCGGTGTATCTCACGCCCTCCTTGACGCTGCCGTCGCGCGGCACGTAATGCAGGGCGCGTCCGTCCTTGGCAAGCTCGTAAGCCTTGCGAGGGAAGAGAAATACGCGATACAGGCAGGAGTAAAAGGTGCGTAGCTGCGCATCGTTCTGCGCCTCAATTTCGATGCGCGAGAGCTTTTGCTCCCAGTTGTCCTGCGCAAGCTTGGTAAGCTCTTCGAAAGAAAGATCGCCGCACTCGCGGTCGATCGCAGCCTCAGCCATCTGCTCGCTGATATAGGAAATGCCGATGCGCGCCTCGCATACGCTGCCAGTAAGTGCTACGTGTATGCAAGCAGAGCCACCCTCGCCCTGTGCGTAGGTACGCGCTGCATCTGTGCAGCCGTTCAAAAAGCGAATCGCAATATAGGCGTGAAAATTTTTGCAATCTCCCTGTGCGTGCCCGTCGGTGCAGCCGTAAAGCGTGGCTGTTTTTGCATCAAAGCGATAGGTATAATTGCCAAGCACGGGCAAAAGGGAAAGGTACGAGGGGCGCGCGTCGCCAAAGGTCAGGCGCAGCGCGGCACAACGCTCTGTGGGCGTCAGCTCAAGCGTGCAGTTGGGGCGCATAAAATGCGTGCGCAGGTAGTGCGGCGCTTCTATGGCGTCCTGCTTGCGAACACCCGACCATGCGCCCGCTCCCGTGCTTGCAACGCAATCGTTTTGCGGCATGAGCAAGAAAGCACCGAAGTCGCCGATCCAAGGGCTGAACTGATGCGTCAGGCGTACGCCCTCGGCAAATTCATGCGTGGGATGGTAAAACCAAGCACGCGTGACCTCGGTTTGCAGGCAAAACGACGCCATGCCGAAGGGCAGCTGCGTCAAGGGTAGGGTATTGCCGTACGAGCGTCTGGGATGCGAGGCAGTGCCCATTTTTGTGTTGACAAGGGGCAGATATTGCATCATGATATCTCCTTATTGAATCAACTTTTCAATATATTCCCAATATGCGGAGTCCTTGAAATAGGATGCAATGGTGTCGGCGTTGACTACCTTGAAATTCCATCCGTTCTCAATCGCCAGCTCCTTTAAATAGCAGGCAAAGCCGTAAACGCTGCCGTACTTTTCGGTCAGAGCGGTGTTCAGGGAATTGACCGCGCCAAACATGGGAATCTTATCATCCTTGGCAAAATAGAGGTAAAGCTCAAGTCCGTTCTCCTGCGAGAAGGTCAGCTCGTAGAGCGGAATTTCCGACCATGCATGCGAGTCGGTCTTGAAAAACACGTAGGAGTCCACGCCCTGCTCGGTCATGACGTAGCAAGCGTTGGGGGCGACGATGATACTGCAAATCAGCAGTACGCCGCACACGATGCACACGATCACGCTCAACGGCAGCTTTTTCTTTCCAAGGGTATCGTCCGGATCTCCGTCAATGAATTTGCGGATGCCGGGCATAAAGACCACGAATACGATCTCAAGCAAAAGGAAATCCGCAAACACGCAGTAAACAAAGATGGGCATGGTCATCATGGCGGGCGCGTCTCCTGCGTGCATGCGCAGCACAAGGGGCGCAAGGCTACCCGTGATCACCAAAACGCAGAACAGCACGGCGATCACCACCAGCGTGCCCACGATCATATATCCCAGGCTGCTGATCTTGCGTGTACTGTTTTTCTTCATCATAATACGCGCATACCGGAGAGCACGCACAGCTTGTCCGCGACAGCTGCGATGGCAGCTCTCTCGCTCATTTCGGTGGTAATGACCGAAACGTAACCGTCCTTGACAAGCAGCTGCTGCACGCTCTCTCCCAGCACCTCGTTTACCTCGGCAGGGGTATTGGCAAATCTGAAATAACGCGCACAGGTGTAGCTTCCGAAATCGGCTACGTCTGCTGCGGTGGCGTCAGCGAAATACGGACGCTTGATCGTGCCGCCAAGGCAGGAGGCTACGTCAATGACGTCACCCACAACTGCGCTTGCGGTAGGCAGCTTGCCCGCACCGGGGCCGTAGAACATGACCTCGCCAACCATGTCGCCCTTGAGCAGCACGCCGTTGAATACGTCCGAAATGCCCGAAAGGGGATTGCTCACGGGGACAAAGCGCGGGCTGACCAAAGCCGTGATCTTGCCGTCCTTGATATCCGCATGACCGATCAGCTTGATGGCATATCCCATCTCTGCCGCATCGGATACGTCCGTGCCCGAAATGGCGGTAATGCCCTCGGTGTGAATGTCGGCAGGGGGAACCAGCTTGCCAAAGCAAAGTCCGCACAAAATGGCGGTCTTGCGTGCAGCGTCCAAGCCCTCGACGTCGGCGGCGGGATTTGCCTCCGCGTATCCCAGCTCCTGCGCCTTTTTGAGTGCGTTCGCAAAGCTGGTGCCGTACTGCTTCATGCTGGTCAGAATATAGTTAGTGGTACCGTTGAGAATGCCGTTGACCGCGCTGATGCGGTTGGAGGCAAGGTCAACGTAGATCGAGCGCAGCACGGGAATACCGCCGCCCACGCTTGCTTCAAACAAATACGACACGCCGTTTTTCTCGGCGATCGCCAAAAGCTCGGTGCCAAAGTTTGCAACCACCTCTTTGTTGGAGGTCACCACGCTCTTGCCGGCTTCCAGGCAAGCCTTGGAAAACTCGTAAGCAGGGTGCGAGCCGCCCATCATTTCGGCAACGATGGCGATCTCGGGATCGTTTACGATGATATTAAAATCGTGTACGATACGGTCTGCAAAGGGACTTTCGGGGAAATCGCGCAGATCAAGAATATACTTGATCTCCACGTCGTCGCCGACCTTTGCGCGGATCAGATCCTTGTTTTGCGTTAAAACCTCGGCACAGCCGCTGCCGACCACGCCAAAGCCCAGTAATGCTGTTTTGATCATGTGAAAATTCCTCCATAGTAAGGAAATAATAATATGCTATTTTATATGATACCACATTTTTTTGAGAATTGCAAGAAAGGGGGTTGATAATTTACAATTTTTTTGGTATAATCTTGGCGTAGCTACACCGCTAAAGGAGGGAAGAAGATGGCTTCACCTATCGGAGATAAGAAAAACGTTAAGATATTCGTGCTGTACCTCATGGCGAATATCGGATACCCCATGAACTTTGCAACCATTAACGACGTAACCATGCAAAATGATTACGTGATGTATTTAGATTTTGCGGAATCCTTTTACGAAATGCTGGATAACGACCTGATCGTCTGCGTCGGACAAAACGACGCGGGGGATGACTTGTACGCAGTCACCTTTAAGGGCAGATGCGTAGCGGAGGAGCTCAAGAGCGACCTCTTGCCCAGCATTCTGGATCAGAGCCTGCGCTGCGCTTTGCGCTATCTGGACTTCAGACGCCGCGGCGTGCGCATTTCCACCAACATTGTGCAGAACCCCGATAAGACCTACGACCTTGAATGCAAGATGTATGAAAAGGAAGAGGTGATCATGGCAACCACGCTCAAGGTGGACAGCAGACTGCGTGCCGAGAGAATGGCAGATAACTTCCGTGAAAATCCCGAAAACATCTACAAGGGCGTGACCGCACTGGTCGCAGGCAACGTAAATTACCTTTTCCCGTAAGGATTTTACGCTTTAGTTTGAGTGGATTCATTGTAAATTGTTACAAAGTTTTGACCGAAAAATGACAAATGTCACAAAAAAGCTCCCGCGAGCATTGCACAATGCTCAAACGGGGGCTTTCTTTGTTGTGCAATATTGATAAAAATCGTGCGAAATTTTGTATCTGATGTGATAATTCGACAAAAATATCTCTTGACAAAGGGCTATTTTGTGATATAATGGTATAAGTACCACTCTAACTATGGCGGTGAAAGCATGAGCAATTCCTACCCGAAAATACAGCAGGACGCGGATCTTGGTGATCTGCTCTGCGCCGCGCGCGCAGGGGATCAGCAAGCGTATGCGCTGTTGCTGGAGCGTTATGCGCCCATGCTGCAATCCATGGTCAGCAAATATGCCGCATCCGGCATGAGTGAGGCGGATCTTGAGGATCTGCGCCAGGAGGCAAGCGTGGTATTTTGCAGTGCGGTGCAGAGCTATGATCCCGCCAGAGAGGGCGTGGAATTTGGTCTGTACGCCAAAATTTGCGTCGGGCACGGATTGGCGTCAGCCTTGCGTGTGTTCCGCAGACAACGCCGCGATGGGCTGCTTTCCTTGGAAGGGGAGGGGCTGATCGAGCAAAATCCCGGGCTGCTTGGCAGCGAGGTGTCGGTATCCGATGCTTTGATCGACAAGGAGCGCATGGAGGCATTGAAGCTGATCATTCAGCGTGCGTTGTCTCCGTATGAGAGCCGCATCTGGTGGATGTACGTTTCGGGAGCAAGCACGTCGCATATCGCACAATCGCTTGGAAAGGATGAAAAATCGGTTTCCAATGCGATCTATCGCATCCGTCGCAAGCTGCGAGGGGTGCTCGGACAAGGGGACAACCCGTAAGGGTCTACCATAAATAATACCAATCACAAGCGAGGTAAAAACAAATGTACGAAGATGAAGTAAAAGTCGTTGAAGAGTTCGCCGATGAGACTCTGGTTTGCAAGGAATGCGGCAATGAGTTCGTATTTACTGCCGGCGTGCAGGCTTTCTACAAGGAAAAGGGCTTTTTGAACAAGCCTAA
Organism: Eubacteriales bacterium; assembly: GCA_045660125.1. Classification (GTDB taxonomy): domain Bacteria; phylum Bacillota; class Clostridia; order Oscillospirales; family CAG-272; genus SVQP01. The sequence continues at coordinate 8,475 of JAZRDG010000019.1, forward strand.
GAGCTGCAAGGCATGCCGCGATGCTAAGAAGAACGCAGGCAAGCCCGAGCGTCAGTATTTCATCGCTACTTGCGCAGAGTGCGGCGGTGAAGCTAAGCTCAACTTCCAGCCCTCCAACGACAGACCTGTTTACTGCAGCGCATGCTTCGAGGCTAGAAGAGCAAAGTAATGCACTGAGTTCGCGTATCATTTCATAAACAGGAACATAAAAATCTTCGTTTATATCTGATAGCAATCCAACCGGTCAAAGGACAAGGTGGTGTGCCGATCACGGCACGCCACCTTGTCTTTTTTTGCCTTGGATAATATAAAAAAGCCTCCCCGACCGTCACGGAAGGGGAGGCGTGTTTTTGCTTATGTGAATCATTCATCCACTCTCTTGATATCTGCGCCAAGCGCTGCCAGCTTGCCGACGATGTTGTCGTAGCCGCGCTCGATCAGCGAGATCTTGGAGATCTGCGAGGTGCCCTGTGCACGCAGCGCAAGAATGATGAGTGCCGCGCCTGCACGCAGGTCGGTGGAAACCACGGGTGCGCCCGAGAGCTTGGGGTCGCCGTGGAAGGATGCGGTTCTGTCTGAAACGGAGATCATCGGACCCATCTTCTGGAACTCGTTGATGTATCTGAAACGGTTATCCCAAACCATTTCGCTCATGCGGCTGGTGCCCTCGGCTACGCACATCAGTGCGCTGATCTGGGGGTGCATGTCGGTGGGGAAACCGGGGTAGGGCTGGGTCACAACGTCGGTTGCGATCAGCTTGCCGGTGCCGTTTACCGTGATGGTATCCGTGCCGATCTCAAGCTTAACGCCCATGCGCTGCAGTACGGAGCAGACCGATTCCATGTGCTTGGGAATGACGTTATGTACGCGCACGCAGCCGCCTGTCATAGCAGCGGCAGCCATGTAAGTACCTGCCTCGATCATGTCGGGAATGATGGTGTGTCTGCAGCCCTTGAGAGACTTGACGCCGCGTACCTTGATGCTGGACGTGCCCGCACCGGTAATGTCCGCGCCGCAGTTGTTCAAGAAGTTAGCCATGTCTACGATATGGGGCTCCTGTGCAGCACCCTCGATGGTGGTCACGCCATCGGCAAAAACGGAAGCGAGAATGCAGTTGACGGTTGCGCCGACGGAGGGAATACGGAAGAAGATAGAGTTACCGTGCAGACCCATGGGGGAGACTGCGTTGATGTAACCGCTCTCAACAGAGATCTTTGCGCCCAGTGCCTCAAAGCCCATCAGGTGCAGATCCAGCGGACGCACGCCGAAATCACAGCCGCCGGGATAGCCTACGTGTGCCGTACCGAAGCGACCGATCTCTGCGCCGATGATGTATGCCGAGCCTCTGATCTTGCAAACCAGATCGTAAGGAGAGCTGCCGGGCTGTACGTTTGCGGCGTTGATGCTGATGGTGGTCTTGTCAAGGAATTCGACCTCGGCGCCCATGCCCTTGATGATGTCAAGCAGCATGACGATATCGCTGACAGCAGGCACGTTGTCAATGATACAGGTATCCGAGCAAAGCAGAGTTGCGGCGATGATGGGAAGGGCAGCGTTTTTCATGCCGTCAATATATACGTCGCCGTTAAGAGGAAGTCCGCCGTTGATGATGATCTTTTCCATAAAACTCTCCAAATTAGCCTTGAATGAATTGGGTGTGATGTGCCTGTGCTGTGGCTCGAAAAAGTGCCGTTTCGGTCGCTTTCTGTCACCTGTGTGAGCGTGCACTTATTATAACATATAATAATTATTAAGTAAATAGTTTTTTCGTATTGTTAACAAAATCTTTACAAAATAATTCCAGTACAAAATCGATAATTGTCACATAATGTCGCACCAAGACGCAAGAACAACTGTTCTAAATACACTTTTTCCATATCGCGCCACACGAAAAATATAACGAATATCATAACATTATGTCGAAATTAAAGATAAATGGTAAATGACATGTTCATAACATATGTCGTACTATGACATTTTGTGACGCACTACGACATATACACGACGTCAAAGGCGCAAAAAATGCGCAAAAAAGCCCCGGAAATCGGGGCAATCGCGCTGCTTAGCGAGCGCTGTCGGTTGAACGCAGCGGCGCAAAAAAACACCCTCAAAGCCACTGTATGCAGCCTTGAGGGTGTGTGTGAATTTACTCGTGCACCAAGCCGAGATTTTTGTAATATGCCACCGTCAGATCCACCACCATGCCGTAGCTGGCAGTGCCCTCGGTGCCTTGGAATTTGAGGAAGGTATCGTTGACCGCGCCCGAAACCGAGCTTGCTTTGCTGTTCTGATACTTGGCAAAAAAGTTGTTGTAAGCCGCCATCTCGCTGCGCACGTCAGCCTCCAGCGTATTTCTCACCTTGGCGTAAAGATCGCTGTCCGCGCGGTACAGCGCGTTGGCAACGTACTCGTACATGTTCAGGTACGCGCAGTAGCGGATATACGCATCGTCGCTTTCCATGCATACAAGGAAGGCAACCATGTTGGCTTCATCCTCTCTTGCAATGCCGCGCTGGTGCGCCAGCTCATGCGCTGCGGTGTAGGGAATGGTGTAGTCGGGGAAGGCTACGTCAATGTTCGCCTCTCCCGTAAAGTAGGAGTACACGCCCGTGATGTGCGTGTAATTCATCAGCTCGCTGAGCATGACGGGCTTGAGTCTGGTATCATAGTGATCGATGAATTTGTGCTCTTGGCAGAACGCGTCATAGGCGACAAGCAGCTTATCGTTCATCTCGGAGAGCGAGTAGGGCATGATCGAAAATCCGTCCGTGCCGTAGGTCATGTTCGCGTGCTCCTCGTTGACCTTCTCGGCAAGAATGAGCGCGGTCTGATACAGCTCCTCGGCGCTGACCTGCTTTTGATCCAGCTCCAGCTTCTCGTCCAACGTCCTGCCGTGATAGCCGGTTGCAAAGGTGAATACGAACATGGAAAGCAGTATGCAAATGACCGCCATCAGAATGCCCACAAAGCTCCACGTGCTGCGCCAGGTGTCACAGCGGTATTTGGCAGCGTACCATACCGTCAGCCCAAAGCCCACGGGCAAAAGCAGCAGGAGTGCCTCACCCAGAGAAAAGGGAATGGGGCTTGTCAGCGCTGCCAGGGTGCGGCGAAACAGCTCGCTGATATTTTGATTAAAGAAATCCGCAAATGCGGGAGAGATGCGCGCAGCCAGATAAATGATCAGCGCAAGGGCTGCAATGCCGTAGCAGACCAAGCACCAGATCGGCAGCCGCTCGTGTTTGGGCAGAACGGCACGCCATTCGGCTCTTTCCTCTATGGAAAGCGACGCCCATTCCTTTGCCGTAATGACCGACGGCGCTTCGGGTTGGGTTTGTTTTTTCATGAGTACCTCGGAAAATATTGATGTATCAGCGCAAGCATGTCCCGTGCCACGGGAGCGCTTACGCAAAGGCGCTGCTCTGCAAAGGGCAGGGGGAACTCCAGCGAGAGTGCGTGCAGAGCATGGCGGTCGATGCGCGCGTCGGGCGTGCCGTAAAGATCGTCGCCAAGCAAGGGGTGACCGATGTGGGCAAAGTGCACGCGGATCTGATGCGTGCGCCCGGTGCGCGGCTTGACGCGTACCAAGGAAAGCCCGTCCTGCGCGTCCAGCACCTCGTAATCGGTGATCGACGCTTCGCTTGGGTCGGTCGAGTCGGGGCAGGTGATGCGCATGATCACGCTGTCAGCCATGCGGCGAATACCGCACTCAATGGTGTGTATCTTGCCGTCCACGGGCAGCTCGCCAGTAACGATGGCAAGGTAGGTTTTGTGCACCTCGCCTGCCTTGATGGCGGCAGTCAGCGTACCCGATGCCACCTTGTCCTTGGCGGCAAGCACCACGCCTGAGGTGTTGCGGTCAAGTCTGCCCATGGGGCGGAACACAAAGGGCGTGCCGCTTTGCGCGTACCTGTACGCCAGCGCGTTTGCAAGCGTATCGTCGTGATGATTGTGCGATGGGTGCGTGGGCATGAAGGGCGGCTTGTTCAAAGCGATCACGTGCGCGTCCTCGTAAAGCACGTCCAAGGGAATGTTTGCGGGCGGCACGTTATGCGAGGCGCGCTCGGCAGTATCGTCAATCGCCAGCCCAAGCACGTCACCCTCTGCAAGCACACGCCGCACCGTCACGTGCTCGCCGCCCACGGTAATGCCGTTTTCGGTCTGCTTGAGCACGGTCAGCATACGCGAGGAGATGCGCAGGGTATGGCGCACGTAAGAAAGCACGGTCTTGCCGTGGTGCGCTTTGTCAATGATAAAGTCCATATCTGCCTCCTTTCGCGTGATGCTAATTAGTATAGCATACATTTGTGAAAATTACAATGCGTAAAGTGTGAATAAAACATACGCGGCTCGTTTTTTGCATAGAATGTATCGAAATTCTTGAATTAGGAGCGTGAAATATGAAACCTCTATGGAAAATTTTGATCGTTTGCGTCCTGACGCTTGGCTGCCTTGCCGCAATTTGCACCCTGGGTGTGGGTGCAGCGGACGACAAGCCCACACCGCTCAGTCCCGCCTTGCACGTGCTGGCGGCTTCGACAGACATGCGCGTGGCGACCTTGGTGGGCAACGACTACGCCTTTAGCAAGCAGGATTTTGCCCGTGCCATGAACCTGTCCTCGCCCGATTACATCACGGTCACCAAGCTGCCCGACCCTGCGCAGGGGGCGTTGTACGTGGGCTCTGACGGCGTGGTCACGGGGCAGACCCTGCGCGCGGCAGACCTCTCGCTGTTGACCTATGAGCCCGTGTCCGATACGGTCGGACAGGGCGCGTTCAGCTTTACCGTCAACGGCAGCGCGTACGAGATGACCTGCATCGTGTACACGCTGGCAAGCATCAACGCCTCTCCCACCACCGCAGCCGTACCTGCACAGGCGGCAAAGCTGCAGGCGTATGCCAACACGCCCGCGTGCGGCGTGTTGGGTGGCTATGACCCCGAGGGAGACGCCCTGACCTTTGAGGTGGTCAGCTACCCCAAATACGGCGTGCTGTCCGTGACCGATCGGGCAACCGGCGCATATACCTATCAGCCCGGGCGCGACTACGTGGGCGCGGATAGCTTTACCTACGTGCTGCGCGATTGCTACGGCAACTACAGCGCGGCAAGCACTGTCAGCATCAGCGTGCAGACCTGTACGCTGGGGCGCGAATTTGACGATCTTGCAGGCAAGGATTGCATGACGGCTGCCTTGCGCATGAGCGAGCTTGGGCTGATGAGCGGTACGCAAAAGGGAAGCCTGTATTGCTTTGAGCCCGAGCGTCAGGTCTCACGCGTGGATTTCCTTGTCACCGCCATGAATGCGGTTGGCATGACCTGCGAGAGTGTTGCCAATACAGGATTTGCGGATGACGCCGCCATTCCCAACGCCATGAAGGGCTACGTCAAGACCGCCTATGAAAAGGGATACGTCAGTGCCGTGGGCGACAAGGGAGAACTGTATTTTAAGCCGGACGAGATCATTTCGCGCGGTGAGGCTGCCGTGATTTTGTCGAATCTGATCGGGTATGCAAACCAAAAGATCCCCACCAATTTCACCGATACCGTGCCTGCTTTTGCCGAGGATGCCGTGGTCTCGCTCTATTCGTTAGGGATTCTGCAAACGCCCGACGGCAGCGTGCAAGCCACCGCCGCCCTGACCCGCGCCGACCTTGCCATGTGGCTGTCCAAGACCATTGCTTTGATCAAGGGCAATTAAATCGTCGAGGACGCCGGTCCCTACAAAACGTCAAAAACGCCCCACAATGGAGCTGACAAATTAGCGGAGAAATTCACAAAAATCAAGGACTGTATCGTTCAGATGCAGTCCTTGATTGTTTTTGTAGATAGTTGCCGTAGGCGCTGGCGATCACTGATCGCCCCTACAAGTGTCTATGTTGGGGTTTAAATATGTAAAATCCGAACAAAAACAGTCGTAGGGGCGATCATTGATCGCCCGCACATAGCATAAACTAACTATTTCTGCGCAAATCAAAACGCCCCACGTCTGTGAGGCGTTTTTATGCATTTATTATTTAAAACTGCTGCTCGGTTTCGTTTGCCGTGACCAAAAGGCTTGGCAGCTCAAAGATCGAGCGGATGGCGTGCACCTTGATGCCGGGGCATTCAAAGGGGCGCTTTTCCACGTTGCGGTAGGGGATCACCGCGTGGGTAAAGCCAAGTCTTGCGGCTTCCTTGACGCGGTTTTCGGCATGCGACACGGCACGCACCTCGCCCGAAAGTCCGATCTCGCCCACGGCGATCAGCCCCTCGGGAACAACGCGATCGGTCAGCGAGGAGATCAGCGCAAGCGCGACCGAAAGGTCCGCTGCGGTTTCGTCCAGCTTCAAGCCGCCCACCACGTTCGTATACACGTCATTCTGATAGAACTTGAGCCCCATGCGCTTTTCCAGCACGTCGATGATTAAGCAAAGTCTGTTGTAATCAATGCCGTTTGCCACGCGGCGCGGAGAGGGGAAGTAGGTCTGCGACACCAGCGCCTGCACCTCTGCAATGATGGGGCGCGTGCCCTGTACCGTGCAGACAGCCGCGCTGCCCGAAACGCCCTTGGGTCTGCCCGAGAGCAGCATTTCGGAGGGGTTGGCAACCTCCTCAAGTCCCTTGTCGGTCATTTCAAAAACGCCTATCTCGTTGGTCGAGCCGTAGCGGTTTTTGGTGGCGCGGATAATGCGGTAGGATTGCTGCTTTTCGCCCTCAAAGCAAAGCACGGCATCCACCATATGCTCCAAAATCTTCGGGCCCGCGATGCTGCCTTCCTTATTGACGTGACCGACCAAGAAGACCGCAACGCCCTGACCCTTTGCCTTGCCGATAAACGCCATGGCATTCTCGCGCACCTGCGCAATGCTGCCGGGGGCAGAGCCGATCTTTTCGGACCAAACGGTCTGGATCGAGTCCACGATCAGAATATCGGGCGAGAGCTTGTCCGCCTCGCGCAGGATGCTTTCAATGTTGGTCTCGGTCAGCACGTAAAGGTTATCGCTGTGCACGCCAAGTCTGTCGGCGCGCAGCTTGAGCTGACCGCCCGACTCCTCGCCCGACACGTAAAGCACCTTTTTGTTTTGCCCAAGTGCCTGGGAGATCTGCAAAAGCAGCGTGGATTTACCAATGCCCGGCTCGCCCGAAAGCAGCACCACCTCGCCCACCACCAAGCCGCCGCCCAGCACGCGGTCAAGCTCTTCAAGACCGGTATTGTAGCGGATATGATTGGGCAGGGTCAGCTGATCAAAGCGCAGCGCGTGGCGGTCACCGCCCATCGAGAGCGCGGCGTTGCGCTTTTGCGCGCCGTCGTCAGAGCCCGACGAGGTGTCGATAACGTCCTCAATAAAGGTGTTCCATGCGCCGCACGAGGGGCATTTGCCCATCCATTTGGGCGAGCGGTAGGAGCATTCCTCACATATATATACGGTTTTTAAGCCTTTCATAGTTTTATACCTTTCGTTTGATACTACCATTATAGCACTAATCTTGCTTGGTTGCAAGAGAGAAATACGCAATTTCGGGGCAAACGGTCATGTTGTGCACACCCGAAAGGCTCTCGGGATCACAGAACGAAGCAAGATCGCGCGTGGCAAAGGTCACGTCCGCGCCGTGCGCTTCCGTAAGGGAATAGGGCAGCTTTGGCTTGGGACCTCGCTCGGGGATAATGATCTGGTCTGCGTTTGCCAGAGCGTGCTCCGCCTCGGCTGCAAGCGCGGTGTGCTGTGCCGTTGCGCCCGTCATGCAGATCAGCGCGTCACCCTTTTGCAGCGTCACTACCAGCACGGGCTGCTCGGATCGGGCAAGATCGGTGCGGTGTACGGTCAGGGTCGTGCCGTCATACCACTCCAGCCCGTTACCGTAATCGTAGAGAGCAACCTCCGTGCCGTGCAGGGCAGCCACCTCGCAAAGTCGCGCCTGTATGCCAAGATCGTCCGCATCAGCCGTGCGCGGCAGATAGACAAGATCGACCTTGTAGTCTGCGATCAGGTCGGTCAGCATCGCGCCCTGCTGCGCGTGATAATCGGTCAGCAGTAATGCACCGATCTCGGTGGCGTGCAGCTGCTGCGCCGCGTAGGTTGCTGCAAGCATGGCAGTGCCCGAGCCCGAGGAAAGATCACAGATGTATGCACGGTAGCCGTCGGCGCTGACCAAGCTCTCGGAGATGGACGAGGGATGCGTATAAGCCGCACGCAGCGTGCGCGCTTGCAGCCCAGCGTTGATTGGGAAAAAGATGCAAAGTCCAAGTGCCAGCAGCACGGGCGGCAGCGAGAGCAGATATTTGCGCTTTAATGGCAAGATGAGCAAGAGGAACGTTGCGCTGCAAAGCAGGATGGCAAGCACGCGCACGGCTTGATGCGTCAGCGGCATCAGCGCGCCGTCAACGCCCGAGATCGCCTCTACGTAAGACATGCTGATCGCATACAAAAGGCGGATCAGCGTGGCAAAGAAATTGGCAAGAGGAGGAATGGGGCAAAGCAGCAGCGTGATCGCGCCCAGCACCAAAAGTGCGGCGACCACAGGCGAGAGCAGCAGCGTGGTCAGGGGAGAGAAGAGCGACATATTGCCGATCAGAAAGCACGAGGGAACAAAGATCGAAAAGCAAGCGATCACGCCGATCAGCAGCGTTTCAAGGATTGCGCTCCCTGTGCCAAGCACGCGCTTTTTCGCCTTTTTGTGCGGCGGCTTGCAAAGAGATTCGGTGCGCTTTTGCAAATGCTCGTGCAGCGGCGGCACAAGCACCACAATGCCAAAGGTGGCAAGGAAGGAGAGGATAAAGCCCGTGTCGCAAACCGAATACGGATCAAGCAGCAAAATGCCCGTGCCCACAAGTCCCAGCGTAGTCAGCGTGTCGTTATCCGCGGCAAGCAGATAGGAAAGCTGCAGCACGCACACCATGACGACCGCACGGGTCGCCGAAATCGAAACGCCGGTCAGCAGCAGATACCCGACGGCTGCCGCCGCCAGAATGACGGCGCGTGCCTTGCGGTGCAGGTGCAGCTTGGCAAGCAGAAATCCCACAGCGCCCATTAAGATGGACACGTGCAAGCCCGAAAGTGCCAGCATGTGCGAAGCACCCGCGCGTTCAAAGTCGCGTGCCGGCGTGCCTTGCAAGTACCCTCTGTCGCCAAGCAGCAAAGCGCAGATCAATCCGCCGCTGTCCTTGCCGCACACGTCTTGCAGCGCAAGGCAAAGCCTGTCGTTCAGGCGGTGCAGGGCAACGGTGGGCAGGGCGCGCTGGCGCTGCTCTGTCACCATGATCTGCCCCTCGTCCGTGCAATCGAATTGCATGCGCAAGCCGTCTGCCAAGGCGTAGCTTGCATCGTAATAGGGGGACGCGGCATCCTCAAGCGTGGACGGCTTGACGGTGGCTGCAAACGTGTCGCCTACCTGCAAATACGAGGTAAAATCGCACACCAGCGTTGCGTCAAAGCTGTATTTCTTGCCGTCGATTTTGTGCACGCGCACGCGATACGCGGTCATGGTCTCGGACGGGTTGCGCTCTGTGACGGTTGCTTCCACGTTGCATAGCTCTTGCTTTGCAATGCGCTCATAATTTTGCCGCGCCGAGCCAAAGGCGATCAGCGAGCTGCCAAAGGCAAGGGCAACGCAAAGCGAAAGGGCAGCAGCGTGCAGCACGGCCTTGCGCGGCAGCTTGCCTGCCAAAAAACAGACAAGTCCTCCAAGCAAAGCGGCAAGGCTTACGCAAAGAAATACAATTTTTGTTGTTTCGGTGGAAAAATACGCACAAAAGGCGCATATAATATAGAGCAAACAGGCAGAAAACAGGGGACGGTTTTTTAAAATAGCCATGTTTTTTCTCACTTTTATGTAAAATTCACCTTAATTCTACCCTAAATTACTAATAAAGTCAATGCAAAACAATGAATTTCAAAATACAACTTGACAAAATTGGGAAAATCATATATAATACCCATGTGCTATGCAAATAAGCAAAATATTCGGAGGAATATAGTATGTTCGAGAAACTGAAGAATTTGTTCGTGGAAGAGCTGCAGATCGATGAAGCAGACATTACCATGGACGCAGAGCTGATCAAGGACCTGGGCATTAACTCCATCGAGCTGGCCGATCTGGTTATGCTGTGCGAGGAGAAGTTTGACATCGAGATCGACGACGAGGACATTCACAAGTTTGTTACCGTTGGCGACGTTGTTAACTACCTGGAGAACATTTGATCAAAACCTTATATAAAGCCCGCCGTCGGATAAACCCGACGGCGAGCTTTTTTGTTTTTTGCATGAATGCCCGCACCCGCGCATACATACTAATAAATACGTTTGTCCGCGGAGGGAGTATATGAAAAAGGAACGCTTTTTATTTCCGTTGGTGTTTTTGATTGGCACGGTGCTGATCTGCTTTTTGGCGGTGGGTCTGTTTTTACTTGCAGGGGGCAGCTTTGAGCAAGAGGCAGCGCCGCCCTCGGAGCAACAAACGCAGCCCGAGCAGCCAAAGCAGCCTTTGCGCACGGTGATCATTGACGCAGGTCACGGCGGCGAGGACGGCGGTGCCGTGGGGGTGACGGGGCTTGTGGAAAAGGATCTCAACCTTGACCTTGCCAAGCGTCTGTGCGCGCTTTTGGAGGCGGACGGCGTGCGCGTGATCATGACGCGCACCGAGGACGTGCTGCTTTACGATCGAGGCGTGGACTACGAGGGGCGCAAAAAGGTGCTGGATCTGGCAGCGCGGCAGGCAATCGGGGACGCCAACCCCGATGCCTTGTTCGTCAGCCTGCACGCCAATACCTTCCCACAGGACGTCTATCACGGCTTGCAGGTCTGGTACAGCCCCAACCACCCGAGCAGCATGACGCTTGCCGAGTCCATTCGCGGCGAGGTGGTGGGCACGCTGCAGCCAGATAATCACAGGCAAAGCAAGGCTGCGGGCAGCAATATTTTCTTGCTGGATCGCTTGCAGCAGCCTGCCGTGCTGGTTGAGTGCGGCTTTCTCTCCAACCCTGCCGAATGCCGCTCTCTGGAGGACGCGGCGTACAGGCAGCAGCTGGCGCATGCACTTTACAAGGGCATTGCGGCATATTATGAGTGTGATACACAGTAAAAGGAGAGGACTATGAGAGAGATTTGCATTGTGGGTGGGGATGCCCGTATGGATTATGCCGCGCGCGCCTTGCAGGATGTCGGGTACGCGGTCACGCGCACGAACGATGCCTTGCCACGGGGGCAGAGTGCGATATTGCTCCCCGTCAAAAGCACGGCGGACGGCACGCACGTATTTGGCACGGGCGTTACGCTTGCAGAGGTGGCAGCATGCGCATCACAGGGGAGCGTCATCATAGGCGGAGGCTTGCCCGAGGCGCTTGGCGGCTTTGACTACATGAAAAACGAGGCGTTTTTGTACGATAACGCGCGCCTGACGGCAGAGGGGGCGCTGGTGCTGCTGGGCAGCAGCACGGACGGAGAGCTGTTTGGCACAGACGTTGCCGTGATCGGCATGGGCAGGATTGCCGAGTGCCTTTGCCCCTTGCTGCGTGCCGTTGGCGCGCGTGTGACCGTGTATGCAAGACGCCCCGAGGTGCTTTCCCGTGCGCGCGCCATGGGTGCGCAAGCCGTGCGCTTTTCGGGCGCGCTGCCTGCGTCTGCCGCGCAGCACCAAATCGTGTGCAACACCGTGCCGCACGTGCTGTATGAGAGCGCGTTGCTTTCTCTTGTGCGGCGTGACGTGCTGCTTATGGAGCTTGCAAGCGCACCCGGCGGCTTTGATATGGGCGCTGTACGCGAATTGGGGCTGCAATACGTCAACGGGCAGGGCTTGCCCGGCAAATACGCGCCGCGTGCGGCTGGCGAGCTGATCGCGGATTACGTTATCCAGGTTTTGAAAGGGGAGAGAGAATGAGTGAGATCAGACAAACCATAGGCTTTGCCCTGTGCGGCTCGTACTGCACGCACGCGCAGGCGTTGTCCCAGCTGGACGCGTTGATTGCAAAGGGATACGACGTTGTGCCCATTGTCAGCGAGCGCGTGTGGGAGACCGACACGCGCTTTGGCACGGCGCAAGTCCTGCGCCAAACGCTTGCCTCCAAATGCGGCAACGAGATCATACATACCATCCGGGATGCAGAGCCGTTAGGGCCTGCGCGACCGCTGGCGGCTTTGGTGATTTGCCCCTGTACGGGCAACACGCTTGCAAAGCTTGCCGCTGGCGTGACCGATTCGGCAGTTTGCATGGCGGCAAAGGCGCATTTGCGCAGCGACCGTCCGCTGCTGCTTGCGCTGGCGTCCAACGACGCCATGTCGGCAAATCTGCAAAATATTGCCACGCTGCTCAACCGCAAGAATGTGTTTTTTGTGCCCGTGCGGCAGGATGACCCCACCAGCAAGCCGCACTCGCTGGTCGCGGAATTTTCTCAAGTACCTGTCGCGTTGGAGCAAGCGTTGATCGGCAAGCAGATGCGAAAGCTGTTTTTATAAGGTAGGGCGGGGGGCGGCTCCGCCTTCATCATAACCTTGTTATGGGAATATTTACAATTTTGTCTTGCTTTGGGCACAAAAATGCGGTATCATATTGGAAAGTATGAAAAAGGGGGGACTATGCCGTGTTTGGATATATTCGGATATTGCAGCCCGAGCTCAAGATCAGAGAATACGAGTGCTATCGCGGCGTGTATTGCGGTCTTTGCCGACAAATGGGCAAATGCACGGGGCAATGCTCCCGCCTGACCTTGCGCTACGATGCGGCAGCCATGGTGTGCTTGCGCATGGCGGCACGCGGCACGCAGCCAGGCTTTTCAAAAAAGCGATGCTTGCTGCACCCCTTGACCAAAGCCCCCGTGCTGGATTCTTGCGAGGAAACCAAAACGGTTGCCTGTATCATGGCGGCGCTTGCGTACCACAAATGCCGCGACGATCTTGCGGACGAGCGCGGATTTGCGCGCCTTGGCGCACTTGCAGCCTACCCTTATTTTGCCTATCTGCGCCGCCGTGCAAAACGGCGCATGCCCGAAATTGACGCCATTGCCGCGCGCGGCATGCGTGCCTTTACCGAGGCGGAAAAGCAAGCAAACGGCTCTGCGGATATCCCTGCAAACGCCTTTGGCGAGCTGATGGGCGAGCTTTTGTCCTATGATACAGAGGGGCAGGCGCATGCCGTCTTGCAGGAGCTTGGCAAAACGCTTGGCAGATGGGTGTATCTGATCGATGCCGTGCAGGACTTTGACGGTGACGTCAAAAAGGGAAGATTCAACGCGCTGCACGCGCTGTACGGCACAAAATCCTTGACCGAGCAGCAAAAGCACACGCTGGATACCATGCTGACCGTGGAGCTTTGCGACGCGGTGGCAGCGGCAGACCTGATCGACTTTGACGGTCGCGACGATTTGCGTGCCGTGATCTATAATATACTGTGCCTTGGCATGCCCGCAGGAGCGGATGCGGTGCTAGGGGAGCACAAAGAATGTAAAAAATGTAAAGGAGAGCGCGGAGCATGAACGATCCGTATAAGATCCTCGGCGTCAGTCCGACAGCCGACGAGGACGAGATAAAAAAAGCATACCGCGCGCTGGCGCGAAAATACCACCCCGACAGATATGCGGGCAAGCCTGAGCTGCAGGCGAGTGCCGAGCAGAAAATGAAGGAGATCAACGCCGCTTACGAAGAGGTGCAGGCGATCCGCAGCGGCAAGCAGCAAAGCGGCTACGGCAGCGGCTTTGGCTATGGCACGGGCGGCTTCCACGCAAGCACAAGCACCACGGGCGACGCGCTGTACACGGATATCCGTCACCTGATCAACAACGGCGCAACCGAGCGCGCCTTTACGCTGCTTACGGGCGTGCCCGAGCAAAAGCGCGGTGGGGAATGGCATTTTTTGATGGGCTGCGTGTTTGTGCGTATGGGCAGACGCGTGGACGCGGGGCGCGAATTTGACATTGCCTGCGGCATGGATCCGCATAACGCGGAATACCGCGCGGCAAGAGAACGCTTTGACGCACAGGCAAACACCTTCCGCACGCAGCATACCGGATCGAACAGCGGCTGCAGCTGCTGCTCGTTGTGTGCCACCTGCCTTTGCGCAAATTTGTGCTGCAGCTGCTTAAGGGGGCTTTGATATGAACAAGAAAACCCCACCAAAAAAGATCTCGTCGGTACAAAAAACACGCAGATTGACCGTTTGCGCGCTGCTTTGCGCGCTTGGCGCGGTCATGCTGTGCGCAGGCAGACTGTTTGACGGCACGCTTGATCTCTCCATGGCAGCCCTTGCGTCCTTGATCGTGGTATGGGCGGCAGAGGAGATCGGCGGCTATTATCCTTGGCTGATCTGGATCGTGACCTCAACGCTTGCCATCATGCTCATGCCGTTCAACACGGCGGCGTGGGAGTATTTGCTTTTTGCGGGCGTGTATCCCATGCTGCGCGTGCTGCTTGGGCGCTTGCCCGTGCTTGTGCGCGCTTTGATCAAGCAGGTCATCTTTAACGCGGTCATCGCGCTTGGCGTGCTGGTATTGTGGCAGCTGCTGTTTCCCACGGCGCAAAGCTATCCCGCGGCACTGGGTGCATTCCTTGGCGGCATGGGCGCGCATTGGGGCTATTCGCTTGCGGTATGGATCACGGCAAACGGCGCGTTTTTGCTGTACGATTTCGCCATCGGCAGATTTATCCAGGCGTACCGTCTGGCGCTGCGCAGCAAATTCAAGTTTTTGCAAATGAAATAACACGGAAAGAGGGGACAGGCAAGAACGCCTGTCCCTGAATTTTTATAAAAATTATGCAGCTAAAGCAAATTATTCTTGCAATCGTTTGTTATATATGGTATAATAAAGGCAATATTATATCGAAAGAAGGCGATTGTTTGAAGCAAAACAAGTTTTCCCACGTGATCAAGCAGTATGCGCATCGGTATTTTATCAAGGCCATGGGTGCCATGGCTTTGGGCCTGTTCGCATCGCTTTTGATCGGAACCATCTTTGACACGGTTGCCACCTATGCAAATCTGCCGTTTTTGGCAACGGTTGCCTCGTATGCCAAGGCTGCCACGGGTATGGCGATCGGCGTTGCCATTGCGCACGCGCTGGGCGCGCATCCGCTGGTCATGTTCTCGGCTGCTGCCGTGGGTGCTATGGCAAACGCCATGGGCGCAGTCATGCTTGACGGCGCGATTATCTCCTGGGCGGCAACGGCAAAAGGGGAGCAGGGCGTATTCTATTCCGCAGGTCCTGCGGGGGCGTTCTTTGCGGTCATCATTGCTTGCGAGATCGGCATGCTGGTCTCCAAGAAGACCAAGGTGGACGTACTGGTCACGCCCGTGGTCACCATCCTTGTCGGCTTTGGTGCATCCTGGCTGCTGTGCCCGTTGGTTTCCTACGTGATGTACTATCTTGGCGTGTTTATCGCCACCGCTACCACGCTGCAGCCTTTGCTGATGGGCGTGATCATTTCCGTGGTGGTCGGCATGATCCTGACGCTGCCCATTTCCTCGGCTGCCATTTGCGCCATGATCTTTTCACAGGCGGCAATCGATGCAGCTGCGCAAGCAGGCACGGATGAAGGGCTTTTGCTTGCAGGCGGAGCGGCTGCGGTTGGCTGCTGCGCACAAATGGTTGGCTTTGCGGTTGCAAGCTTCCGCGAGAACAAATGGGGCGGCATTGTGTCGCAGGGACTTGGCACGTCCATGCTGCAGATGGGCAACATCGTGCGCCGTCCGCAGATCTGGATTCCGCCCACGCTGGCTGCCGCTATCATCGGCCCCGTTTCTACCATGATCTTCAAGCTCAAGTGCGCAGGCGTTGCCGCGGGCATGGGCACGTGCGGCATGGTTGGACCCATCGGCGTGATCAATGCAACCGAGAAAGGCCCTATGCTTTGGATCGGTCTTGCGCTTTGCTGCCTGGTGCTGCCCGCTGTGCTGACGCTGCTTTTCTCGGAAATCATGCGTAAAATCGGCTGGATCAAGGCAGGGGATATGCTGCTGGAGAGCTGATTATTTCCACCGCGTGAATAAACTGTAAATCCGTATTCATAATCATTGAAATGTATTGACAATCACGTGACCGCGTGATATCATATACTCACAGGCGAACAAAATCAAATAACAAGGAGGATATCACCATGCCTGAAATCATTATTTCCGTAGTAGTAGTCGTCGTCGTGCTGGCTGCGCTGTATGTCGCATCCGCATACGTCAAGGCCCCCCCGAACAAAGCCTACATCATCTCGGGAATTCGTTCCAAGAAGAGAGTGCTGATCGGTAAGGCAGGCTTCCGTTGGCCTTTCTTTGAAAGACTTGACAAGCTTTCCCTGGACGTTATGCAGGTTGACGTAAAGACCAGCGAGGCAGTTCCCACCAACGAGTTCATCAACGTCAGCGTTGACGGCGTTGCGAACATCAAGATCTCGTCCGACCCTGAGCTGATCAACAAGGCAGCAGAGGCGCTGCTCTCCATGGATCAGCGTCAGCTGATCTTCCTGTGCACCCAGGTGCTGGAAGGTAACATGCGTGAGATCGTGGGCTCTGTAGGCCTGAAGGAAATGGTGCAGGAGCGCCAGATCGTTGCTGAAAAGATCAAGGAAAACGCAGTACCCGATATGCGCAAGCTGGGTATCGAGATCGTAAACTTCAACATCCAGAACTTCAAGGATGGCGCAGGCACGATCGAGAACATGGGTATTGATAACGTTGAGCAGATCCGTAAGGCTGCACAGATCGCAAAGGCAGAGGCTGCAAGAGACATCAGCATTGCCGAGGCAAACGCAAGAGAGATTGCAAACAAGGTAACCGTTGATACCAATCTGCGCATTTCCGAGCAGAACAACGCACTCTCTATCCGTCAGTCCGAGCTCAAGAAGGACGCTGATATCAAGAAGGCAGAGGCAGACGCTGCTTACGAAATTCAGAAGGAACAGCAGAGAAAGACCATCGAGGTCACCGCTGCAGACGCAGACATTGCAAGAAGAGAAAAGGATGCTGAGCTTGCAGAGAAGGAAATCGCACTGCAGGAAAGAAGACTGGACGCAGAGATCCGCAAGAAGGCAGACGCGCTCAAGTACGAGGCTGAGAAGAAGGCTGAGGCTGAACTGATCAAGCGTCAGAAAGAGGCAGAGGCTCGCAGATTCGAGGAAGAGCAGGCAGCTCTTGCTAAGATGAAGATGGCAGAGGCTGAAAAGTTCGAGCTGGAGCAGCAGGCTCTGGCACAAAGAGCTATGGCAGAAGCACAGGCTTACACCAAGCTCAAGGAAGCAGAAGGTATCCGTGCCGTAGGTCTTGCAGAGGCTGAGGCGATTGAAAAGAAGGCAGAAGCACAGAAGAAGATGGGTGAGGCATCCGTACTGGATATGTACCTGACCGCACTTCCCGAGGTGGTCAAGAACGCTGCCGCTCCCTTGGCACAGACCGACAAGATCGTTATGTACGGCGAGGGCAACTCCGCAAAGCTTGTTAAGGACGTTATGACCAGCGCAAGCCAGATCACCGAGAGCCTTGAAGAATCCGTAGGCATTGACCTTAAGAGCATGCTCGCAGGCTTTGTTGGCGGTAAGGCTGCCGCAAATAGCGACGAATAATCCGTATGTCCAAACCAAAGCTCGTTTTGCCACGTGACCTTCAGGGTCACGTGCGCAAAACGGTGATGAGAAAGCTTACCCCATGCGTGCTGCTGCTCATCGCATTCGGCGCGGTGCTGTACCTGTTCGGAGAACGCATCTTCGAGCTGGTACCGCCCGCCGTGCGTATCGGCGCATACGTGCTTGCCATGCTTGTGCCGTTTGCCATCACGCGCGTGCCGTTTTGCCTGTTTGACCGTACCTTTACGGGGACGGTTAAGAACGTGCACGTGAAAAACGAGTACACCATGGAAAAGAAGGAGCAGTTTTCACGCTTCTACACGTCACGCAGGCTGATACAAGCTGCATATTTGGATGTAGAAGAACCGTCCGGCAATGTGCGCCAGGTCAAGATCATGCTTGGAAATAACGCCATCGCCGAGGAATTCAAGCCCGGTGATACCGTCTTTCACCTGTACGGTGCCAAGCACACGCTGATTCTGCCCGAGCTTGCGGGTGACCACGTGGAATGCCCGGTCTGCGGCAACGATAACCGTGCCGAGCTGACAGAGTGCCATTCGTGTGGGCATACGTTGATCAAGAGCATGCATGATCTTATGGTCCAAGATAACTGAACTCATGCAGTACGTGTGAAAGGAGCTGTGGAATGAAACATAAAATATCCCAATATATTGCCGCAACTTTATTCCGAATTGGCGCATTATGGGGTGGATTCCTTGTGTCGATGATTCCGCTTTATATCGTTCGCGGTATGTATGTGGATTCCTCTGTAAAAGAAACTGTCGAAAACCTTGTGACGCTCCTTGTCCTGCTTGCCACATCGGTTGTGATTCTGTTTTTTGTATACAGAGGCAACGATGAGGCTGCCAAGCTGGATAAAAAGGGAATGCTATCTATGATTTGCATCCCGACCGCAGCACACCTTGCCTTATGTATATTGCTGTGCTGGAGCAAATACGTGTACATTTTCTTGAGCGAGGGCTATGCGCTTGCGCGCTTGATTTCTCCCGGTGCTCGCGATATTACCGAGCAATCCGTTTGGTCGGTACTGGTCGCGTCGTTGATCGTCACCGCGATCCCGTCGTTCGGTGTGCTTTTGGGTTGTTTGTCTGCTCGCAAAAAGAGAGAAAAAGAACGCAAGGCGTTACATGGGAAATAACCATGTGATTGGAGACTGCACAGGGATATATGTTGACTAAGAGAGTGTATGATCTTACAGGAGTGACATAACCTATTGTAATGAAAAGAACCACCGTCTTTAACAGGCGGTGGTTTTTGCGTGTGATGGTTGGGGAATCAGGTCAAGGATCTGTTTGGTAAAGTTGGCGATCACTGATCGCCCCTACGAATAAACCCATCCACGCATATTTCCCACCAAATTTTACATACTAATCAAAGTGCAGGGAAGCACGCATGATTTCGACACAAAATTAGCACTCACCCGCAAAATTAGCACAGTTCATAAAATATTAACAAACAAAACCCACGAAGGGACTTGACAAAACGGCTGAAAAGTGCTAAATTTATGTCAGCGGTTAGCACTTACACAAAAAGAGTGCTAAAAATCGTCAAAAAACACCCCGAGGGAAGGAGATTCTGCATGGCAAGCAAGCATGAGGGACTGAGCGAACGCAAAAAGTTAATATTGAAGGCGATCGTCGAGGCACATATTGCCGAGGGTGAGCCGGTCGGCTCTAAGTCGCTCATGGCAAATCAGCAGATCGTTTGCTCGTCTGCTACCATTCGTAACGAAATGGC
>JAZRDG010000020.1:0-27839 GCA_045660125.1 Eubacteriales bacterium
CTCCCTGATCAGGATGCCGTCAAATAAAATACTCCCGCTCCTAAAAAGGAGCACGGAGACGTATTCCTCCTTAGCTCAGTCGGTAGAGCACCTGACTGTTAATCAGGGTGTCACTGGTTCAAGTCCAGTAGGGGGAGCCAACTAAAGCAGGGCAATAGCCCTGCTTTTTTCGTTGGCTCCCCCTACCGGACTTGAACCAGTGACACTCTATACTTATACAGAAAGCAGCCCGAAGGGCGGCTGACGGCATCGCTCGCGTTTGTGCGATAGCACAATGCGGTCGTTCTGACCGCAAGCGAAGATGCACATTTGGAGCAAGTGCGACAGACACTTGCTCCAAATAATTAATCCAGGGTGTCACCCTCACCATTGTGCGCATCACGCATCAGCGTGATTGCTACTTATTTGGAGCGCAGCTCCAAAATATTGTCACATGGTTCAAGGGAATGGGGTTTCGCTATTTATTTTGCAGGGCATTCGCTCTGCTTTTTTCGTTGGTCCCCCTGCCGGACTTGAACCTGTGACTTTATGAAGATGCCTTGAAAAAATAGAGCTTTTGTGATATAATATAGACAGAAAAATGGAAAGCTAGGATATTGCTGCTGCGGCAGTTGCTTCTATTACGACCGTGATTATTCTCGCGATTCATCACAAAAAGACGTAAAAATTTACGATTCTCGCATTTCGGGAATGATTCCTTCACTTGAGGGTGGTATTCCTTCTGACGGAATGATAGAATTATAGCAGAAAACCCGAAATTCGAGGAGGCATACAATGGAAAAGAAAACAATAGGAAAATTTATATCGGCTTTGAGAAAAGCCAATGGCATGACACAAAAGGAGCTTGGCGAAAAGCTTTTTGTCTCGGATAAAACGGTTAGCCGATGGGAGTGCGACGAATGTACACCGGAGCTTGCCTTGATACCTTTGATAGCAGAGATCTTTGGCATCACAACCGACGAGCTTCTGCGCGGAGAACGGAACAACCCCGAAAGAGAGGCAACCGTTTCTGAAGAGAATGTAAGCAAACAGAAAGCAAAAAGCGACAAGCAATTCAAGCTGATGCTTGATCGCAGTAGTCGCAAGTATAAAAACCTTACCCTAATATCAATCGGAATAACGATCTTCGGCTTCATTGCTGCACTGATAGCCAATGTTGGATTTTCAAAAGGCTTGATCGCTTTCTGTCTTGCGACCGCCTTTTGTGTTGCAAGTGAGATCTGTCAGATTTGCTTTGCCATCAATGCGCGTATCACGCCCGACGAGGACGATGATACTTACACTGATAAAATTCAAGAAGCGAATACGGGTGTAATTAAAACCGCAACAACAATTACCTTTGTAAATTTGCTCTTATTTGCTTTCTGCTTGCCGCTTGTATTGATGACAAACGGTGCGAACTATGGCTTGGTATTTGGATATTGGCTTGGTTACGGATTGTTGGCAGCGGCTATCGCGCTTGTCTTGTGTTATATCGTATATACGTTCTTTGTACGCAAGGTGCTGTGCGAACGGAATTTGATTTCGCTGACCGAAAAGCATCAAAGCCTGATAACGAAGAATAACAAGCTACTTGCAAAAATTATCCTTAGTGCTGTATCTGTCGCACTTGCTTTAGGTGTTTGTATAGGAGTCTGGAACGTCATCGGTTGGCAAACCTTTTTAAAAGAACACACCTTTGATAATTGTGCGGATTTTAAAGAGTTTATGGAAAGCGATTATAACAGATGGTTTAACGAAACCTACGGCTACGCAAACGTAAACGGGGAGATTGTTGAAGTCTATCCCGGCGATCCTGACCATTCACATAATGCGACTAACCATAAATATGTAAATTCAAGTATCGAAAATGCAAACGGTGAGGAATTATGCTCGTATTATTATAATCCCGATCTGTATTGGAGAATTGATTTTACTCTATCGGCAGATGATAAAATGCCCGTAACAGTCGTTACCTGTGAATCTGTTGCCAATGCTCGAGATATTTTCTTTACAATAGAAACTGTGCTTTATATATTTATTGTAATTGATTTTGTTGTTGCGGCAATTGTTTATATGATCAAAGCTAACAAAAATAATAAAAAAGCATAATAACAGCCCTCGTTCTGAAAATGAGCGAGGGCATATTATTTACAGAAAAAATCTCCAAGTATGAGCGAATCGTCAAAGGTTCGAAATTGTTTGGGGGAGCCCAAAAGAGATCCCGAGGATCGCCTCGGGTTCTTCTTTTTGAAATAATTTATTGAAAATTTGACGCTTATATGATATAATCAAAACAGAAAGGCGGTGGTCTTATCAAAAATTTTTGCTTTACCGTAGATGACAATATCCGTTTTTTGAAGGATTTAACCGAAACCCACTATCAGAGTATGTTTGATCATCCGTATCTTGCAATGTATCGACGTATGCATGAGGAATATGGCTTGAAGGTGCAGCTCAATTTGTTTTACCGAATGGGAGATTTCGATCTTTCGCAAATGAGCAAGGATTATTATGCGGAGTGGGAAGCGAACTCGGATTGGCTCAAGCTTTCTTTTCACTCGGATCTGGAAAACGTCAAGCCTTATGAAAGCTCGGGCTATGATGAGGTCTACGAGCATTGCATGCGCGTGCATGAACAGATCAAGCGCTTTGCTTCTCCTGCGGCATTGGCAAATACAACGACAATTCATTATTGCTTGTTGACCGAGGACGGCGTGAGGGCAATGGAGGACAACTGCGTCCAAGGCTTGTTAGGACTATTCGGCAACAACCAAAAGCCGCGCACCTCATACGGCATTGAGCAAAGCGGGGCTGAGATGATCCGCAATGGCGAGATTCTTAAAATCGGGAAAATTTCTTTTGCATCTATTGATATTGTCTTGAATTGCTTTTCGACAGAGGAAATCTTGGCGCAGCTGCAGCAACTGAGCCAACGCAACGGCATACGTGTCATGATTCATGAGCAGTATTTTTATGAAGATTATATGCATTATCAACCCGATTTTGAGCAAAAACTCCGATCAACCTTTTCATTTTTCTCCGAGCATGGCTATCAAAGCAGCTTTTTTGAGTGCTTGATCTCCTGACGGATGTTAAAAAGGTTTGAAATTGATGTGCAAACGCAAATTCAGCCCCGAGGAAATCGCCTCGGGGCTCTTTTTGATGCCGCTGTGCCCGACAGAAAGCAGGGGATACGTCATATCATGTATACCGGTAGCGCACCTTTTTGAAATATCTCTCTTATTTATCTTGACTTGAGAGTGCGTCCGTGATAAAATATTACTTTAGATAGATTTGTCTGCAGGAGGAATCACATGACAACAAAGGCATATTTTAACGGTGAAATCGGGAACATGGACGAGATGGTCATTCCGCTTTCCGACCGTTCTGTTTTTTACGGTGACGCGGTGTACGATGCCGTTTTGGTGCTGGACAAAAAGCCCTTTGCGCTGGGTCTGCACCTTGACCGTCTTTACAGAAGCTGCGAGCTGACCGATATTGCGTTCACCATGCCCAGAGAAAAGCTTTTGGAGGAAATTGATCGCTTGCTTGCCGTGTCCGAGGGCGAGGAGCTGATGCTGTATTTGCAGGTCACGCGCGGCGCTGCACCTCGCAAGCACGAATATCCTGCAGGTGTGACACCCAACCTGATCATGTTTGCAAAGCCCATAAACGTTGCGCCCAAGGATACAAGAGCCTCGCTTTTGCGCATTGAGGACATGAGATTTCAGTACTGCAACATCAAGACCACCAATCTGATGCCCAACGTGTTTGCCTCCGAAAAGGCGACCCGTGCAGGCGCGACCGAGGCGCTTATGCACAGAGGCGAGCGCGTGACCGAGGGCGCGCACAGCAGCATTTTGATGATCAAGGACGGCACGGTGATCATGCCGCCGCTTGACGAGCTGGTGCTTCCGGGTATTACAAGAAGAGTGCTGCACGATGTCTGCGACAAAAACGGCATCCCCGTTTCGGTTCGCGCCTTTACGGTGGATGAGATCATGCATGCCGACGAGATCATTCTTTGCAGCACGACCAAGAACGTTTTGTACGTATACGACATAGACGGCACGCCCGTGGGCGGCAAGGATCAGGCGCTGGCGCAAAGGCTGCAGGCACTGTTTCTTGACGAGGTTTACAAGGAAACAGGCGTGCGTATATAATGGTTGCAGACGGCAAAAGCTGCGCATACTATAAAAAAGGACGGTGAGCGTATGCAAAAAATTTTTGATGCAGTAGATAAGCATCGCGCGTTGATATGCGATGCGGAACGGTATATTTGGGCAAACCCCGAAACGGGATACAAGGAATACAAGACCTCTTTGTATATGGAGCGCCAATTCGAGGCGCTCGGATACGACGTGATCAAAGCGGACGGCATTACCGGCTTTTACGCGCAGCTTGATACGGGCAGGGAAGGTCCCGAGCTGCTGGTGCTGGGCGAGCTGGATTCTATCATTTGCCCGACGCACCCAGAGGCTGACCCCGAAACGGGTGCGGTGCACTCCTGCGGTCACAACGCGCAATGCGCTGCGCTGTTGGGCATTGCCGCTGCGCTCAAGGAGCCGGGCGTGCTTGAGGGCTTGAGCGGCAAGATCCGCCTTTGCGCCGTGCCTGCCGAGGAGCTTTTGGAGCTCGAATACCGCTCTTCGCTCAAGGCGCAGGGAAAGATCAAGTACTATGGCGGCAAGAGTGAATTTTTGTCGCGCGGCTATTTTGACGGCGTGGATCTTGCATTCATGGTGCACACCTCGCACGTGTATGCCGTGGACGGCGGCTCTGTGGGCTGCATTGCCAAGAATATTGTGTATAAAGGGCGTGCCGCACACGCAGGCGGTGCACCTTGGGAGGGCTGCAACGCGCTTTACGCGGCAAACTGCGGCATCAATGCGGTCAACGCCATTCGCGAGACCTTCAGCGAGCCCGAGCAGATCCGCGTGCATCCCATCATCACGCACGGCGGCGATATGGTCAACGCCATTCCCGAGACCGTGCGCATGGAAAGCTATGTCAGGGGCAGCTCGTTTGACGCCATCGTGCAGGCAAACCGCAAGGTCAACCGCGCGCTGAGCGGTGCTGCGCTTTGCTTGGGCGCAAACGTGGAGATCATCGATATCCCCGGCTATGCGCCGCTGCTCAACGATGCAGGCATGGTGCAGGTGGCAAAGGACGCCTTTGCGCTGGTTTGCCCGGGTGAGCAGTTCTATCACCTGCCCGCGATGGGTACGGGCAGCACGGATATGGGAGATCTTTCCTGCATCATGCCCGTGGTGCACCCCTATGCAGGCGGTGCGACAGGCAAGAGCCACGGCAACGATTACAGGATCGCGGATGCCGAGCGCGCTTGCGTGACCAACGCCAAGTGGCAGCTTGCCATGATCCGGCTGCTGCTCTCGGACGGAGCGGCAAGAGCCAAGCAGATCGTGGCAGACTACAAGCCGCGCTTTGATTCTAAAGACGCCTACCTTGCCTACGTGGATGCGCTGAACGCCAAGGGCGACCGCATCACCTACGCCGAGGACGGCACAGCGACCGTGAAACTTTGATAAAAGCAAAAGGGCTGCCGCGGCAGCCCTTTTCGTTTGGCATAAAAAGCTTGGCACAAACGAAATCAACCACCACTCTCCTTGACACATCTTGCCGTATATGCTATAATTGATCCATGAAAGGCGGTGACAGTATGATCGAAATTCAATCTTATATGAGTCTTTTTTGTGCAGCTTTGGAGCGCACCTTTGCAAATCGCGTGTGGTTTGTGGGCTTGCAGGGCAGCTACGCGCGCGGCGAGGCGACCGCGCAGAGCGATATTGACGTGGTTGTAATTCTGGATGCGTTGGACGCGGCAGACCTGCAGGCTTACCGCGCCATGTTGGACACCTTGCCGCACAGAGAGCTGATCTGCGGCTTTGTTTCGGGCAAGGACGAGCTTTTTAGCTGGGAGCCCTCGGATCTGTTCCAGTTTTATCACGATACCACGCCCATCCTGGGCAGCCTGGATGCGCTGCTGCCGTCCATCGATGGCGCGGCGATCGATCGCGCGATCAGGATCGGCGCGTGCAATCTCTACCACGGCTGCGCGCACAATATGCTGCACGGGCGCAGCGAGGACATGCTGATAGGGCTTTATAAGTCGGCATCCTTTGTCGTACAGGCAATTGCCTATCAGCAAACGGGGCGTTACGTGCGCAACCAACAGGAGCTGCTTTGCGTGGTCGAGCCCGAAGAGCAGGGAATTATTAACACGTTCTTGCACCTCAAGCGCGGCGGCAAGGTGGATTTTGACCCCATGTCCGAGGCACTGTTTGCCTTTGCGGGAAAGTGGATCAAAAAAATTGAAAAAATATAAAAATTTTTTCAAAACAGGCGAACTTTTCGCATGCTCTGCTTGTTATGTAGAGTAAAGCCACTCAAAAAGGAGAGAAACATGAAAAGATTTTTGACCTTGACGCTTTGCCTTGGGCTGTGCGTGACCGCTTTTGTGGGGTGTGATGCGAGTAAGGAGCAAAGAGAGACCAAAAAAACGTTCAAGACAGCCGTGCAGCTCTTAGAGGACGGCAAAACGCAGGAGGCGTACCAAGCCTTTCAATCCATTCAGGATAATCCCGAGGCGGCAGAGTATCTTTCGCACTTTGTGTTCCGCTATGCGCGCATGACCACCAAGGAAAACTCCGAGAGCACCGAATCCGTTTATGAATACGATCAATACGGCAGAGTGACAAAGATCGAAAAAACCATAGATAACGGGATCTGGGACCCCTATACCGAGGTTACTCTGTACGAATACGACGAGAAAAACCGCGTGATCCGATACAATCATGCTTCCTATGAATACGATGAGAACAACAATATCATCAAGGTGACAGAGGCGGGCGGTAAGACTGCCGAGTTTACTTATGACGAACAGGGAAACAGGATCCACGAAACCTACACAACTGCATACGGTGAGGAATATATGTATTATTCTCACGAATATAACGAGCATGGCGACGTGGTTTGGACCGAGAAAAATGACGTGTTTTTTGCAGGAAAAATGACCTTTACGTATGAGTATCAGTATGACCAAAACGGACGCATGATCCAAAGGGTGAGCGATACCGTGACAGACAAGTGGGAATACGACGAGCTTGGCAGAGAGATCCGATATGAGCGGCAAGGAGATTACGGCTATTATTTCATTCAGACCACCAAGTACGACGAGTACGGCAACGTTGCCGAGCGTACGACCGAAAAGCCCACAAATCTGCCGATCTATCCGGTCGATCAAAAGGTCTATACGTACGAGCGCGATTACAACGACTTTGGTGTGATTCTGTGGGAAAAGTACTTTGAGGGCGACTATCTGGTGTGTACCACTAACTATTACGATTTTACGTTGTATTATAACCCCTACGGTGAGCCCGAAATCCCCGAAGAGTATCTGGGTATAGGTGCTTGATAAGTGATGTTGTGTGTACAAATTTTCCCCGTGTTGATTGACAACACGGGGATTTTGTGTTATACTGTATTTTGTAAAAATTTGTATTTCTGAAAGGAAGAATATTTATGAAACTCAGAGTTGCAGAGATTGGTATGGGCGGTATCAGCGGCGTGCACGTGTCCGCATGGAACCGTATGGAGGACGTTGAGCTTGTTGCGATTTGCGACATTCGTCCCGAGATGATGGACCGCTATGACGGCCAGACCACCGCACGCAAATACACCGATTTTGACGAGATGCTGGCAAACGAGCAGATCGATATTCTGGATATCACGCTGCCCACCTACCTGCACGTGGATTATGCCATCAAGGCAATGGAGAAGGGCATTCACGTTGTGTCCGAAAAGCCGATCGCGCTGCACCGCGAGGACGTTGCACGCGCTTACGACACTGCCAAGGCAAACGGCAAGTGCTTCATGATCGCGCAGGTACTGCGCTGGTGGCCCGAGTACGTATATCTCAAGGACAGCATTGATTCCGGCAGATACGGCAAGCTGGTCAGCGGTACTATGACCCGTGTAGGTGCAATCCCCGTTGCAAGCTGGGATAACTGGATGCAGGATGCAGAGCGCAGCGGCATGGTTCCTTTCGATCTGCACATTCACGATCTGGACTTCCTGATCTATACCCTTGGCAAGCCCGAGGTTGAGCACGTATTCCACGGCATGGACTACATGCACGCAGTATATAACATGGGCGGCGCACGCATCGCTTGCGAGGCTGCTTGGTTCCACGCACCCGTACAGTTCTCGGCAACCTACCGCATGCAGTTTGAGCACGCCGTGCTGGAGTTCAACGGCATGGGACTCAAGATCTACAAGGAGGACTGGACCACGCAGGATATGAACGCAGGCAGCGCCATCGAGGAGGGCTGCTACGTGCCCCAGTCGGACGGCTACTACAACGAGCTGCGCTACTTCGTGGATTGCGTCAAGGCAGGCGAGTTCCCGGAGATGGTCAAGCCTTGCGAGCTCGAGGCTGTTATCGATACCATCAAAGAGGTTTACGCTTCCAAGTAAACAAATAAGCCCGAGGCAATGGCGTTGTGTCCTTAAGGACACAACGCCAACTCTATTCGCCTGCGGTGAGTTCTATTGCTTCGCAGTGATATTCGGCTTACACCGAGTGGTATTCGCTACGCGAGTTTGGGAGGCGAATAGAACATCACTTCAAGGTAACGCCTTGAAACATCACTTTTGCGACAGCAAAAATATCACGCTGTCCAAGACAGCATATCACTAAAAACTGTCAGGAAGAGCGCACTAAAGTGGTAGTGCAATAGAAAAAGAGCCGATACGGGATCAAATCCATATCGGCTTTTTATTGTCTTTTAGCACCCAAGGTAACCGCCTCGGGCTTTGC
This sequence comes from Eubacteriales bacterium, assembly GCA_045660125.1. Lineage (GTDB taxonomy): Bacteria > Bacillota > Clostridia > Oscillospirales > CAG-272 > SVQP01. The sequence continues at coordinate 8,822 of JAZRDG010000020.1, forward strand.
TATACGCAGAAAATTGTGTGTTATTTATGAAACGTGGGATCGTCCGTGCGCTCCAATAGATAATCTATGGACACGTTGAAATAATTGGCAATCATGATCAGCTCGTTGATGCCGGGCTCGCGTTCTCCTGTTTCGTATCGGCTGATCGTGTTTTGATTGGTGTTCAGATCAAGTGCAAGCTTGAGCTGCGAGATGCCCTTGCTTTTTCGCAATTCTTTTAACCTCATTTTTCTATCCACCCCCTTGACAATATTATCCCATAATGGTATAATAAAAATATCCCAATACGGGATATTTTGCATTATATTAAGGAGAAAGAAAAATGTTCGGTAACTCTAATCAGATTCAGAGAAACCAATACAACGTTGCAAGAGTCAACGTGTTGTCGGTTGTCCTCTTTACGCTGATCAACGTGGTTCTTTGCCTGCTTGGCATGGACTCGTATTTCTTGTTCTCGGCAATCGTGCCGTATTTCATTGCATCGATTGGTGCGCTTTGGGGAGGACTCTATCCGCCCGAGTATTATGCGGATCTGGAAATGACCGAGGCAGACTTTATGTCCACCGGCTTTGTGGTGGCTTGTGCAGCGGTTGCAATTGTTATCATTGCGCTGTATTTTGTTTGCTGGCTGCTTTCCAAAAAGCACGTGGCGTTTATGATCGCAGCACTTGCGCTGTTCGCCATTGATACTATCCTGATGCCCATTCTGTTCGGTATTTCCTTGGAATGGATTTTGGACTACGTGTTCCACGCATGGGTCCTGGTATCGTTGGTCATTGGCATTGTGTATCATTTCAGAAATCGCGCGTAAATCAAGCATATCTAAAGCCCGAGGCAACCGCCTCGGGCTTTTATTGGCTTTCAGTGTCAATCGCGCGCCTACGGACAGGCGTCCTCGACTATCCGTATGCGCAAACAAAGGTAGGGGCGGATTCCATATCCGCCCGAAGAGAATTTTGCGGGAGCATATGGAATGCTCCCCTACGAGTGTATCCGGCGCGGGATTGCATTCGGTAAATTCCAAACATTTTGTTGACACAATGACCGGACTCATGTTATAATAAACTATCACCCAAAGAAAGGGAAGTATCGTTATGAAAAAAGCTAAAATTATTCTGCTGACAGGTCAATCCAACGCCGTTGGTGTGGGTCATTGCAAATATCTGCCCAGATATTACTCGGATGAAAAGATCGAGGAATACATGCGCGGATATGAGAATATCCCGATCAACTACTATTCGCACGACAAGCATAGCGACGGCTTTGTCAAGACGGGTCTGGGTTGCACCGAGCTGACCAAAAACACCTTTGGTCCTGAGGTAGGCATTGCCGAGATCATCAGCCAAAAGTACCCCGATGAGCAGTATTTTATCGTCAAGTGTGCATACGGCGGCACTTCTCTGTGGCACGACTGGATCTCCCCCCTGGGCGAGGCTGCGTACAATCCCGCATCACACGACGACGCACAAGTTCCCGAAAATTACCGCGACTTTGGCTGGTGCTACAACGAAATGTGCAAGGTTTTGACCGAGAGCATTGCGCTGTTGGAGCAAGAGGGCTATGAGCCCGAAATCGTGGCTTGGTGCTGGATGCAGGGCGAGGCAGATGCCTGCGAGGAGCAGCACGTGCCGTATTACGAGCGTCGCTATGCTGCCTTGCTTTCCGATCTGCGCCAAGGCTTTGCGAAGTATTTTGCCGATGATTGCACCTTTGTGGATGCAGGTATTTCCGAGATATGGCCGTTCTACGTGCAGCTCAACGATATCAAGCGCGCCTATGCCGCAAAGACCCCGGGTAGCTTTTATCTTGATACCATCGGCGCAGGTCTGACCACCGCGCACGAGCCCGAGCCCGAGGTGGATATCTACCACTACGACGCGGGCAGCACCGTTGTGCTGGGGCATTTGTTTGCACAGCATATCTAAAGCATAAAGTGATATTACGGAACGCTTTGCAGGAGGGATTATGAATATTTCAGGCTGGGAATTTGACTTTGAAAGCTTGCTGCACTGGGATAACCGCAAGGTGATGTTGGATTGCAAGGACTATTTGTATGAATCTCCCGATGCAACGTATGCGTGCTTGCTTTATTCTGTTACCGAGGCAAGAATGCTGGATTATCGGGGCTTTTGCGCGATCTTGCAAGGCAAAAACGCTCCCGAGCTGTTGCTTCACATCCCTTATGTGAATTTTGAGCCGTTTGCCAAGTTCAGCAAGGATGGCAAGCTGCTTTTTCTCAAAGCACTTTACCGATACGGCAAGAGATTTATTTTGGTTTTGAATCTTGAAAAAAGGAAGTATGCGGTGGTGCATTTTTGCGCGCCTCATTGGTATGAATTAGAGGAGCTGGAGGACGGGATGTTCCGCATCACCTTTGACACGGAGCAAACCAAGGACGACCGACGTATCCAAAGGATCAAAAACACGCTGATCGATACCGAGCAACTTAACTGGCGCAAGTGGAAGCCCTTGGCAGAGGGTGGAGAACTGCACCTGCAAAGGAGAGGCGGCTGGCGCGATCGCTTCAAATCTCCCGATCAAATTTGGGCAGAGACTATCGACCTTACCATCTCCGAGCAGATCTCGGTGCAGGAGTTTGTAGATCTCAATCAAAAAAAGACGCTCTACTATTTTGTGCCCTTTACGCAAAAAGAAAATGGAAAGTGGTTTAGCAATGCCATGAAAAACGATCAATACCCGGGTGATTTCCAGCCCGCGTTTACCACCTTGGAGGCGTGTCGGAGCTATTTGGAGTTAAAAGGCATGCAGCACGTCATCATCAAAGGCGACCTCAAGGGGCTGATGAAGTCCTTGGACTCTCATCCCCTGACAAAGGATTGGGGCGTGGTGATCGATCCGTACGGAGATTTTATCGGTATTCCGCCGAGAATCCGTATCACACCCAAGTCGCTGCGGTATTGAGTAGTTTTTTGAAATAAATGATATTGAAAGGGGGAGAATGCGCATGATATACGTCAAGCGTTTGACGTTGCCAAGCGAGATTGCGGAAATTGAATTTATCAAGCACGAGCAGCGCACCTGCTTTAATACCTTTTATCCGTTCAAAATTTTCCCCGACAAGGGACTGCGACACGTGGAATTTGAGCCTGTGACCATGTTTTATGGCGGAAACGGCTCGGGCAAGTCCACGCTGCTCAACGTGCTGGCACGCAAAATGGGTGCTGTACGCTATTCCGAGTTTAACGACGCGCCCTTGTTTGATACCTTTGTGGGCATGTGCGCACTGGACTATGCCAAAATGCCGCGCGCCTCTTACGTGCTGACCAGCGACGACGTGTTTGATTACGCGCTCAAGGCACGCTCGATCAACGAGGGCATTGACGATCAGCGCAACGAGCTGTTTGACAAGTACGTTGCCGTGCACCGCCAAATGATATCTGATCCCGAGATCGGGCAGATGCACGGACTTGACGACTACGAACGCTGGAGGGAGGTCAGGGAGATCATTTCTCCGCGCAAATCTCAATCAAGCTACATCAAAAAGCGTGTGGTCAATGACATTGACCTGTGTTCCAACGGCGAGACTGCCATGCGCTATTTTCTTGACCGCATTGACGAGGACGCGGTATATTTTCTGGACGAGCCCGAAAACAGCCTGTCGATCGAGCGACAGATCGAGCTTGCCGACTATATTGCCGCCACCGCACGCGCCACGCGCAGCCAGTTCATCATTGCCACGCACTCGCCCGTGTTCCTTGCCATGAAGGGGGCGAAGATCTACAATATCGACGGTTATCCTGCGTCGGTGTGCAAGTGGACAGAGCTGCCTAACGTGCGCAGATATTTTGATTTCTTTATGGAGCATCAAGACGAATTTGAATAAACCCACCCCCGACACCCGTCGGGGGATTTTCTTTTGCACCCTCTTGCAAAACTGCCGTATTATTGTTATAATTATTTTAAAAAATTGTCCCCATTTTCGAATTTTCCACACTATAGGAGTGAAAGGAGGTGAGAGCATGTCAAATACACAGGAGCGGTTGATGACCGATTTTGCCAAAAACTATATGGAAAAGATATATTATTTCTGCCTGAAAAAGACCGGAAATGACGACCAAGCGCAGGAACTGACACAGGACATTGCGCTGTGCGTGCTGACCGAGCTGCATCGAGGCAGGACTCCGGAGCACTTTTCCGCATGGATATGGCAAATTGCACGCAACCGTTATGCCGCTTGGGCTGACGCCAAGCATAAGATGCGCGAGACTTGTATCAATGCAGACATTGGCGACTATGAGATCGAGGATGAAAGCCAAGCCTTGTCGGAACAACTGATCAAGCAAGAACAATTGGCAATACTGCGCAGAGAGCTTGCGTTTATCAAAAGCGAATATCGCAACATCATCGTAGCGTATTATTTGCAGAATCTCAGTATACTTGACATAGCTCATGCAAACTCTCTTTCGCACGAAGCGGTCAAAAAACGGCTGCAGCGTGCCAGAAAAATTTTAAAGGAAGGTATGGATATGGCAAGAGAATTTGGGGTCAGAAGCTATAAGCCCGAAAAAATCAGTTATTCATTTAACGTTTCAACTCCGGGCACAAACAATCAGCCGTACAGCATCAATTGGTATGCGCACAGAATGTATCAGAATATTGCATTGGAGGCGTATGATAATCCCATGACTGCCGAGGCACTTGCTTTGGAGCTTGGCGTGGCACTGCCCTATATGGAAGACGAACTGGATTTTTTGACCCGTGAATCTTTTTTGATTGAAAAAGACGGGAAATATCAGACCGCATTTCCGATTGTCAGCAGTGCGGCACTGCGGCAGGTGCACCAAGCGCAGTTAGAATCAGCAACCAAGATCACAAAGGCGTTGATCGATTTTTCCGAATATCTGCATAAAGCGTTTGATGAGATAGGTTACGCTTATTATGGCGAATATACCGACTATGAAAGTGCAAAATGGTCGCTTTTGATGCTGGCGTACGATTCTTTTCTGTATAAAGTGCCCCGCGTGTATCCTCAGTTTTCCCCGCGTCCGGATGGCGGTTTTTGGGATATGGTTGGTTATCAGCTATGCGCTGAGGCGTTCGAGCCTTGCTTTGTAGGCAATCACGGCAGCGGAGACGGTTTTCAGCAGTTCCGTTATGAGTTTGAAGGAATCTGCGATCAAACTCCCCCTTATCTGAGCGAGGAACAGGCAAGAGTGCTGCGCGGATATGTAACAGGCGATATCCCCGAGGGAGCGGATGGAATTGCAGAGCAGCTTGCGGAGTATGGCTATCTGTGCGAAAAGAACGGAGCATACGTGCCGACTGTTATTGTTTTGGATCTGGCTGAGATCAAGAATCGCTTCAAGACTTTGGATCGTAAAACGCTTGACACGCTGGAAGGGCTTGCCGACAATGCACGTATTCAGCTCAAAAATCTGTATCGCAAAATTGCCGAGATCGTAAAAGCCGATCTGCCTGCGGTGTTTTCGGACAATGTGCATCAGATCAACACAGCTGTGGAGTTCTGTTATTTCAAGCGTGGCTACGTCATGCAGCAGGCGTTGCAGTGGGAATATCTGCAGCCTGCTAACAAGGTCAGCAAGACCATTGGCGCGCGTTTGTACGTATAAACTTTGGGGCTATCTCAACTTAAGTTGGGATAGCCTTTTTTATTGCTTTTATATTGATTTTCTGTTTGTAATCGGGTATAATAAACCCAAGGAAACCATTTGGAGGGCAACATGGGACTTACAAACACTCCTTTTACGGTTGGTCGCGGCAGACGCGGCGAGAAAAATCTGATTACCGACGTGCCGGGCGTGACGGTTGGGCACGTGACCGTGCGCGAGGGCGACGACGTGCGCACCGGCGTGACCTGCGTCAAAGCGCATGGCGGCAACCTGTTTACGGACAAGGTCATGGCTGCCGCGCACGTGTTCAACGGCTTTGGCAAAACGGCTGGGCTTGTGCAGGTGCAGGAGCTTGGCACGATTGAAGCGCCTGTTTTGCTGACCAATACGCTGAGCGTCGGCACGGCTTTGACAGCGGCAATCAAATATATGATGGCAGAGAACCCCGATATCGGCGGTGCTGCGGGCACGGTCAACGTGGTTGTGGGCGAGTGCAACGACGGCACGCTCAATGATATTCGCGGCTTACACGTGACCGAGCAGCACGTGCTGGATGCGATTGACGCGTGCGCGGACACCTTTGCCGAGGGCGCGGTTGGCGCAGGCACGGGCATGTGCTGCCTTGGCTTTAAGGGCGGCATCGGATCGGCATCGCGCATGGTGTGCGTGGGCGAGAACGAGTACGTTGTGGGTGCTTTGGTGCTTGCCAATTTTGGCGGCAAGGGGCGACTCATGATCGACGGCAGACAGGTGGGCAGGGAAATCGCAGAGCGCGATCATGCTGCCGACAAGGGCTCGATTATTATGATTATTGCCACAAACGCGCCGCTTTCGGAGCGTCAGCTTGGCAGAGTGGCAAGACGCGCGGGCGTAGGTCTTTCGCGCACAGGCTCTTATATGGGCAACGGCAGCGGTGACGTGGCAATTGCGTTCAGCACCGCCAATCGCGTGCCGCATGCGTCCGAGCAGCCCGTGCTGCACTTTGACGCGCTCTCCGACCAGTATATCGATCCCATCTTTGATATGACCGCCGAAGCGGTGGAGGAGGCGATTGCCAGCGCGCTTTGGCACGCAGACACCACCACGGGCAAGAACGGTGCGACCGTGCGCGGCTTTCGCGAAGTATACAACGAGGTGACAGTATGAGAAAATTCGATCTTGGCGGAAAATGGCGCATGAGCGGTGGCGGATATGACGTACAGGGAATGATCCCGGGCTCGGTCTATTCGTTTTTGCACGTAGATAACGCGCTTTTGCCCGATCCGCACGTAGCGGATAACGAGGATATTTATTTAGCTGTTTCGGAGCATGACTATACCTTTTCGCGCACGTTTGATTGGTGGGATGAGGGGTATCGCACGACCTTGGTGTTCAAGGGATTGGATACGCTTTGCAGCATTTATCTCAATGATGCGCACGTGGCGGATACCGATAATATGCACCTGCGCTATGAATTTGACGTGACCGAGCTTGTGCGTGAGCACAATGAACTACGCGTGGTCTGCCACTCTCCCACACGCTATATCCGCGAGCAGGATGAGAAGGCAAAGCTGTTCGGCGCGACCGATTGCATGCGCGGTTATCCCCATTTGCGCAAGGCGCATTGCATGATGGGCTGGGATTGGGGACCCCGTTTGCCCGATGCGGGCATCTTTCGTGACGTGTATCTGCTGCAGCATAATGGCAGCGGGCGCATTACCGAGGCGCGCGTAACCCAACGGCACGAGAGCGGCAGAGTGTTCCTGACCCCGATTATGGAATTCGCAGGGGATGGGACACCCGAATTTTGGCTGACCGCGCCCGATGGCAGCGTTACCGCGCTGGCAGTAGGAAAAGAGACCGAGGTGCAAAATCCGCAGCTTTGGTGGCCAAACGGACTTGGAAAGCAGCCGCTCTATACCGTGCAGGCGTGGCTGGTGGTAGACGATGAAATCATTGATGCCCGCGAGCTGCGCATAGGTCTTCGCCAAATGGAGCTTGTCAGACAGGTGGATGCCTACGGCATCGGCTTTTATCACAGGGTCAATGGCGTGGACATGTTCGCCATGGGTGCGGACTACATTCCCGAGGACAATATCTTGCGCCGCATCACGCCCGAGCGCACGCGATCTCTCTTGCAGCAGTGCAAGGATTGCCATTTCAACGCTATCCGCGTGTGGGGCGGCGGCTACTATCCCGACGATTGGTTTTTCGATATTTGCGATGAGCTTGGCTTGGTGGTCTTTTTCGATCTCATGTTTGCGTGCTCGGTGTACGATCCCGATCAAAAGCTGCTTGACAGCATGCTCCTCGAGGTCGAGCAGAACGCAAGCCGCATCCGCCATCACGCCTGCCTTGGCTTGATCTGCGGTAACAACGAAATTGAGTGGCATTTCCACGAATACGTGGCAATCTCGGGCAGAACCGACAGAGAGCATCTGGAAGAGGTGTATCTTGACCTGTTTGAGAAAGAAATTCCTGCGGTTTTGGCGCGTGTTTTCCCCGAAATTGCCTATATTCCGTCCTCGCCCACCTCGCTTGGCGGCTTTGCCGATCCCAATGGCGAGCCCTGCGGCGATTGCCACGATTGGAATCCCGATCACCTTTCGTTCAGAAATCGCTTTTACCGCTACGTCAGCGAGTTTGGCTTCCAGTCCTTGCCGAGCATCAAAACGATCCATACGTACGTAACCGATGGCAACACCAACCTTTGCGCGCCCATCATGGAGCGGCATCAACGCTCGGGCGGCGGCAATGAGCTCATGCTCTCGCAGCTTGCCAAGTTTTATCCGTATGCCGGCACGACCGAGCAATTGGTTTACGCCACGCAGCAGCTGCAAGCCGATTCGGTGCGCTATCGAGTCGAACATATGCGCCGCCATCGCGGTCGCTGCATGGGCGCGCTGTATTGGCAGCTCAACGATATCTGGCAGGGCACTTCGTGGGCAAGCATCGATTGCTTTGGACGCTACAAGGCGCTGCAATACGCTGCCAAACGCTTTTTCGCACCCGTGCTGCTGTCCTGTGAAGAAAACGGACTTTTGCAGCACAGGGGTAATATCAATGCCCAGAGCGGTACGTATCCCGAGGCATGCAGTTATCGGCTGTGCCTGACAAATGACACGAGAAACGAAATTTCGGGGCGTGTGGTGGCTACCGTGTGCGACGCACAGGGGAACGAGCTTGCACGTACAGTACAAGAGGTGACCGTGCCCGCGCTTTCGGCGCACTGGCTGGATCATCAAGTCTTTGATCACGATCCCGACACCGCGCACCTGCATTACGCGTTTGTCACGGACGGCGAGGTAGTCAGCGAGGGCAGCGCGCTGTTCGTGCCGCCTAAATCTTATGCGCTGCAAGATCCCGCGCTGCGTGTGCGCAGAGAGGGCGACGAGCTGATCGTGACCGCTGCCGCTTTTGCCAAGGGCGTAATGATCGAGGGCATCGACGGCGACGTCATCCTGTCCGACAACTCCTTTGACATGGAGCGCGGCGAGACGCGCGTGCGCATCCTTTCGGGCAACGCGAGCACGTTTGCGGTCATGTCGGTGTATGATTTGATGTAAAGGAGGGACGCACGATGAAATCCGGGAAAATTTCACTGATCGTGCTGTGCGTTATATTTTCAGCGTTAGCGATACTGTTCGGGGTGGGCTTTGTGTTTTTGGCAGGTACGAACTATTCGCAGGATCAATACTTAGAACAAACGTGTACATTTTTGGACTGTGAGCACGTTGTACATGAGCGCATATCAGATGCGGACGTTGAATATTATGAAATATACGTGCAGGAATACGAAAAGCCTTTGCAAATCGATCTGATTGTGTTTGACCAAGTCAATAAAAGCTTGTTGTTTGATTTGGACGAGGGAGAGGAGATTACCGTTATTCTCGATAAAAAGAATCACGTGATATCTATGTCGCATGACGGACAATACGTACTGTCTTATGAGGATTATGTGGCGGAGCACGAGAGCAATAATACAGTAGGCGTTTTTGTTACGTTGATCATGTGCGGTATGAGCGTGGGGATTGTAATCGTTTTGATTGTGTACTACAAAAAACACGGAATAATTGATATACTTTGAGTCAAATAAGCAGAAAAATCATGGATATACAAGAGATTCAATTGAACAATCGATCACACCAAGGAAGGCACACGTTGGGAAATCATATCCGTTATTGAAATAGTAAAATAAAACAAGCGTCCTCTGCATGGTTTCCATGCAAAGGACGCTTTGTCTCTATTTAACACTTTTTCATCAATCTCATGAAAAACTCCACCGAGCGGTGCAGGGTTTCAAGCCTGATCTTTTCGTTATTGCCGTGAATGGTGGCGCGTTCCTCGCTGGTCAGATCCATTGCCGAGAAGCGATAGACCTTATCCGAAATGCGTCCCCAATGGCGGGAATCGGAGCATTGCACCATAAGATAGGGCGTGACCACGCAGCCCTTCCATGTGGATGCCACCGCGGATGCGACCTTATCATAGCCCGCGCAATCGGTACGCGAGATGCGGCTGGGGTTCATGCCGTGAAGTCTTGTGACCTCGACCTTATCGTCACCCACCGTCTTTTTGATGTAGGCAAGCGCCACGTCCATATTGTCTGCAGGATTGAGGCGGATATTGGACACCATGCTTGCCTCGGGCGGAATGACGTTGGATGCCGACGAGCCCTGCATCTGGGTAAAGGCGACCGTGGTGCGCATGAGCGCATTGAGCTCACCGCCGCTCTTTTTGCAGATCAGGTCAAGCACGGGCAAAAACAGCTTGATATTGGCGAAAATGATCTTGTAAACAAAGGTGGAATATCTGCCCAGCGTGTCAAACATCTGTGCCACGGGGGGCGTGAGCTTTGCCTTGAAGGGGTGCGTGACCATACGCACGCAAGCCTTGGAAAGGCGATCAACAGGCGCGTTCGGCTTGGGAGCGGAGGCGTGACCGCCGCCCGACTTGACGGTATATTTGACGTCCATCATGCCTTTTTCCGCAATGCCGATCATGCCGCAGGGAACCTTGACGCCGGGGAATACGTTCTCGACCACCGCGCCGCCCTCGTCCACAACGAGTGCAGGCTCGATCTTGTGCTGCTCAAAGTAGTCCACAATGTGCGCAGCGCCCTTGCCATTGACCTCCTCGCCGCCCGAGAAAGCGAAATATACGTCACACTCGGGGGTAAAGCCTTGCGAGATCAGCGACTCTGCTGCAAACAGAATGCCGTTAAAGGTAACCTTGGTATCAAGCGTACCGCGTCCCCACACGCAACCGTCCTTTAAGAGTGCCTCGAACGCGGGCACGTCCCACAGGTCCTCGTTGACGGGAACAACGTCGTAGTGCGCCATCAGCACGGCGGGATTGCCGTCGGTCTTGCCTTTCCAATGAAAGAGCAGACCGCGGTCGGGCATGCGCTGCATGGTGCAGGTCGCAAAAACGTTAGGATACAGAGAGGGAAGCGCATCGATCAGCTTTTCAAATTCGGCGTCGTCCTCCAAAGCGGGATCGCGGTAGGATACCGTCTTGCAACGCACCAAGGTGCGCAGCGCCTCGGTGGCACTATCCTTGTCAAATTCCACGGGCGTCTCGTCCACGGGCGGCTGCGCCTTGGGCTTGAAGACAAGCGCGCGGATCAGAATCACGGCAAGAAAAATCAGAATGACAAGTACGACAGGGATTGCCCACATAGATCAAAGCACTCCCTTCTTGTAAAGGATTCTCGCGTATGCTACGGTTACGATAACGCCAACGGGCACCATAATGCCCACCGTGCCTGCATTCAGGGCGGGCACGAAGATGAACAGCACCAGCATGAGAATGACGGGCGCGATCGAGAGCTTGAGGTTCTTGGAGATAAAGACTACTGCCAGACCGCCGAACAGTGCAGGCAGGATCATATCAAACGCGGGAATGAGCACGGGGGACTCGAGCACGGGAGTCAGCGGCACGATACAGATCACGCCAACCAGAATGATCAGCGTGGTAACAATGCTGGAGACCGCAATGGCGATGGTGGAAATAACCTCGCCCTCCTCGTCACTTGCCTTGACGCCTGCGCGCTCCATTGCGTCAATGGCGCAGGGCAGCTTGAGGTTGGAAATGTTACCCGTGACAAACGAGAGGTAAGTACCGCCCGCACCCAGCATGGGCACGTAAGTAAAGATCTCAACGATACCGACCGCCCAGTACATAGGAGCGGTGGCAACCACGCCTGCAATCAATACCTTCCAGTTGGGGGAGGCGTTAAAGATAAACGAAAGCGCGAGAGGGAAGCAGAGCAGCACAATGGCTACGATAATGCCCCAGATGCGTCCGTCGCGGTGGACGCTTTCCATGTAAGAAAGATTCTTTTTCATTTTAAGCACCTCCTAACCACGTAGTAAACGGAATTGCCGAAGCCATGCCTACGATCAGGCTGGCGGGCAGCGCGTAGTCGGTCAGCCAGCGGATCTTGGTCTTGGTTGCAAGAATACCAAGAACTGCCATCACGGCAGCGGACACCAGCATGACGCACACGGGAATAAGACCCGAGGTGTCGCCCTTGAAGAGCAGACCAACGTCGCAGAATACGTAGCCAAGGAATGCAGAGATCATGCCAAGGAACATGGCGTTGTTAAAGATCTCGCCCCACTTTTTGTCCTTCATGCCGATCTTGGACATGCCGCTTTTGAGCTTCTTGGTCACAAAAGGCACGAGAATCAAGCCTGCGGCAATGCCTACGGTCATGACCCATGCGATCGTGATAAAGATGGAAGGATCGGACACAAGCTCACTCATGGTCTGACCCGCTGCCTCAATGGCGTTGCCTGCAGCCACGGTCTCATACGTGATCGAGCCGATGACCGAAAGACGCAGCCAGGGAAGTGCCAAACCAAGGCTCTTGGAAAGTGCCACGACACCAACAAGGATCGCCACGGCGGGCGCAATGGTGAAAATGGCGGCAGAGGAAATGATCTTGCCAAGGGTGCTCTTGGAGACGCCCAGCTCGCGCGCACGCCTCAGTGCACGCACCAAGAAATAGACCGATTGTGCCAATACCAGCGCGATAATGGCACCCACGATGATGAATAGAATGGGATGATTGACGCTGAATTCCATAATGACCTCCAAAATAGTCGTTATTTCATTGTAACACATTTTTTGCGCATTTGCAAGGCAATTTTACTTGAAAAAGCAGATTCCTTGTGATATAATGGAAAAAACGACTTATTTCGGAGGTGCTTATGAGTTATGCAAGTCTGCCGCCCGTGCGGCAGGATATGCAGGTCGCGCTTGCTCATTTCCCAAGCAGATTGCACGCTGCCGTGTTCCGCCTTTGGGAATGCGTGCCCGCAGAGCGCATTGCGTACGCCTTGGGGCTTGATCTTGCCCTTGTGACAGACGCGGCTGACCAAATGGGCTTGCCCGCGCAAAGGGTATGCGCCGATTGGCAAACGCGCGGATATATTACGGTGATTCGCAACGCATGGCACGTGCTGCCCTATGAAAATTTGCTCCTTTTGCTTGGCTGGAGCGAGCAGCAGCTTGCAAACGTGCTCAAGGAGGACGATTTCTTCGGCATCAAGCTTGGCGACTATAAGCCGTATTGTGAGCCGATCGTTCCCACAGCACTAAACGAGGCGCAAAAGGCGCAGCTGTCACGCATTCGTGCGCTGATCAAGGCGCATTTTGCCGACCTGTTTGACGGCGCGCAGCCCTTTGCCTTTTTTGAAGGCAAACAGGGCGATTCTGCGCCCGCGCTTACGGGGGACGGCTTGCGCATGATCTATTCGTATTGCGGCTTGTACGCCACCGCACTTGATCGCGACGTTGCGCTTTCTTATCCCGATGCGCTGCTGAGATCCTACCGCGATCTTGGCGTCAATGCCGTGTGGCTGCCCGCGGTGTTGTATCAGCTTGTGCCGTTCCCGTTTGACGAGCAGTATAGCGAGGGCTGGCAGCAGCGACAGGCAAGACTGCGCGAGCTGATCGAGCGCGCGGCTGCGTACGATATCAAGGTGTACCTGTATCTCAACGAGCCGAGATGCATGCCCATGGCGTTTTTTGATGCGCACCCCGAGCTGCTTGGCAAGCGCGAGGGCGAATACGGTGCGCTTTGCACGCAAAATCCCGAGGTCATGGCGTATTTGCGGCAAGCGGTGCGCACGCTTTGCAAGAGCGTGCCCGGAATCGGCGGCTTTTTCGCCATCACCTGTTCGGAAAACCTGACGCATTGCAAGTCCAAAATGGGCGGCGAGGAATGTCCCGTGTGCCGCGATATCCCGATTGAAAATTTGGTCGCCGAGGTGCTCGCTGCCATCAGCGAGGAGTCTCGTGCCATCGATCCCTCTATCCGCACTGTTGCATGGACTTGGGCGTGGGATGACTTTATGACCGAGCAAGAGATGCGTGCTTGCATTGATCTGCTGCCGCGCGAGATCGTGCTGCAAAGCAACAGCGAGGCAATGCAGGAGTTCGTGCGCGGCGGTGTGCGCGGCAACGTGCGCGATTACAGTATCTCTGTTCCCGGTCCTGCCCCCTTGGCAAAGCGCGTGTGGGAGTACGCAAGAGCGAAAGGACACGCAGTTTGCGCCAAGGTGCAGGTCAATACAAGCTGGGAGTGCAGCACGCTGCCATATCTGCCCGTGTTTGATCTGATCCGTCAGCACATGACGGGCTTGCGCGAGGCGGGCGTGGAGCACCTGATGCTGTCCTGGACGCTGGGCGGTTACCCCTCGATCAATCTCAAGATCGCTTGCGAGTGCCTGCGGGATTCGTCCGAGCAAGCCTATCGCGAACTGCTGGCGCGTGAGTTTGGCGCGTATGCCGATGCGGTGTATGCGTCTGCCAAGGCGTTTTCCGAGGCGTTCTCCGAATTCCCGTTTGATCTGCGCAGCCTGTATTTCGGGCCGCAGAATCCCGGACCTTCCAATCTCTTGTACCAGTTGCCCAGCGGCTTTGGCGCGACCATGACCTGCTACAGCTTTGACGCGCTGGACACCTGGCGTGCCATTTACCCACGCGAGGTGTATGCCGAGCTATGGCGCAAGGTGAGCGAGCAGTGGCACAAGGGTATGGCTTTGCTTGAGGGTATGCCCGATTGCGAATATAAGCAAATGGCACAGGCAGCCGACGCTATTTTTGCCTCTTGCTACGCGCAGGTGCGCTTTATCCTTGCAAGAGAGCAGGGGGATGCGCCCACCATGCGCGAGATCGCAAAAGAGGAAATGCAAAACGCGCTTGCCCTGTATGCCCTGATGCAAAAAAATCCGCACATCGGCTACGAGGCGGCAAATCATTATTATTACAATAAGGGTATGCTTGCGGAGAAAGTCATCAATTGCGCGCATATCTTTGAAATGTAAGATCGCCCCGCCATGTCATCCTTGAGCAAGTCTTTCTTTGCCCAGATTCTTCGCTACGCTCGAGAATGACAGGCAAAGAAAGACGCCGCGAAGGATCTCGGCGGGGGGGGCAATGCTTTGTAGGGACAGGCGTCCTCGACTGTCCGAAATAATTATCCATCAAAAAGAGGCCGTCTTGCGACGACCTCTTTTTTTCATGCTCAATTATTTTTCTTTTCTCTTTGCAATGGCTCTTTGTACCAGCTTGACGAGCTCGACGATCGGGATCACGGTCAAGCCAAGACCGATTGCTACGGCGTACTCTGCAAGACCAACCTGTGCAAAGCCGAACGCCTCTGCCAGGAAGGGAACCTCGCAAACCAGCGTGGTTGCAAGCAGAGAGCCTGCGCCTGCAAGCCAGAGCACCTTGTTCTGCGAACGCAGTCTGAAAATGCTGCCGCGCTGAGAACGCATGTTAAAGCTGTGGAAGATTTCTGCCATGGACATGGTCAGGAACGCCATGGTCATGCCGTGGTCGCCGTTCTCTGCGCCTGCGCCCAGCAGCGAGTGGCCGATAAAGTAGGAGATCAGCGTCAGAGCGGATACCATCAAGCCCTGATATACGATATCCACACCCATGCCGCCTGCAAAAATGCCGGACTTGGCATCTCTGGGCTTACGCTGCATGATGTCGGGCTCTGCCTTTTCCATACCAAGCGCCAGAGCGGGGAAGCAGTCGGTGACAAGGTTGATCCAAAGCAGGTGAACGGGCTCAAGAATGGTAAAGCCCAGAAGGGTTGCGGTAAAGATCGAAATGACCTCACTCATGTTAGAGCCCAAGAGGAACTGGATTGCCTTACGGATGTTGTCGTAAATGCGGCGGCCTTCCTCAACTGCGCCAACAATGGTTGCAAAGTTGTCGTCGGTCAGCACCATGTCTGCAACGTTCTTGGTAACGTCAGTACCGGTAATACCCATACCAACGCCAATGTCTGCGGACTTGATACTGGGCGCGTCGTTAACGCCGTCACCGGTCATAGCGGTCACATAGCCCGCGCCGCGCCAAGCGTTGACGATTCTGGTCTTATGCTCGGGCTGTACGCGCGCGTATACGCTGATGCTTTGGAACTTGGATGCAAATTCTGCGTCGTCCATATCGTTGAGCTGAGCGCCCGTGATCGCGTAGGTGTCCTCGGTGATAATGCCAAGCTCCTTGGCAATTGCCACTGCGGTGTCCACGTGGTCACCCGTGATCATGATGGGGCGAATGCCTGCGGTACGGCACTGTACGATAGCGTCCTTAACCTCGGGACGTACAGGGTCGATCATGCCGCAAAGACCTACGAAGCAAAGGTTTTCTTCAAGGGCTTCGGGCTCGTAGCTTGCGGGAGCGGAGTCCCAGACGCGCTGTGCGCAAGCCAGCACACGCAGCGCCTTGTCTGCCATGGTCTTATTGGCGGTCAGAATTGCGTTCTTGTACTCCTCGGTCATGGCAACGGGCTTGCCGTTCTCCAGATAGTGCGTGCACTTGCCGATGACAACGTCGGGCGCACCCTTGGTGTACTGTACGCAGCCACTTTCGGTGGTGTGCACGGTGGTCATCATCTTTCTGCCCGAGTCAAAGGGTGCTTCACCCGAGCGGGGAGCAGCAGCCTTGAGATCGTACTTCTTGAGGTTCAGCTTGTCAGCCCAAGCAACCAGCGCAGCCTCGGTGGGCTCACCGGTCACGTTGCCGTCGGTGTCAAGCTCAGCGTCGCAGCAAAGTGCCATTGCCTTTGCAATATAGCTCTCGTCCTCGCCAAAGTGGTCAACCACGGTCATCTTGTTCTGGGTCAGCGTACCCGTCTTGTCGGAGCAAATGATCTGTGCGCAGCCCAGCGTCTCAACGGCGGTCAGGCGGCGGATGATGGCGTTACGCTTGGACATGTTGGTTACGCCGATCGAAAGAACAACGGTGACAACCGCTGCAAGACCCTCGGGAATTGCGGCAACTGCCAGGGAAACTGCAACCATGAAAGAGGGAAGCACGGTCTCTGCAAAGCTGAAGCTGTCAGCGCGGATCAGCTGCACGCCGAATACTACCACGCAAATGCCAAGCACCAGCCAGGTCAGAATGCCGGAAAGCTGCGCAAGCTTTCTCTGCAGAGGGGTCTGACCCTCCTGCGCCTCGGAAAGCGCACCTGCGATCTTACCCATCTCGGTATCCATACCGGTAGCGGTCACAACTGCGGTGCCGCGGCCGTAAACGACCGTGGAGCCCATGTAGAGCATGTTCTTGCGGTCGCCCAGGGGCACGTCCTTTTCGCCCTCGCGCAGATAAATGGTGTCAATAAATTTGGTAACGGGAACAGACTCACCGGTCAGTGCAGCCTCTTCTACCTTCAAAGACGCGTTTTCAAGGATTCTTGCGTCTGCGGGTACAGCGTCACCTGCCTCCAGCAGAATGATGTCGCCCACAACGAGGTCCTCGCTGTGAATGATCTGTACCTTGCCGTCACGCAGCACCTTGGAGGTAGCAGCGGACATTTCCTGCAAAGCTTCGTTCGCCTTTTCAGCCTTGCTTTCCTGGTATACGCCAAGCACGGCGTTGATGATGACCACCGCCAGAATGATGATGACGTCGGCAAAGCTTTCACCGGGCGTCATGGCTGCCAGCACACCGCTGATTGCGGCTGCGACCAGCAGAATGATGATCATGGGGTCAGCCAGCTGCTCCAAAAAGCGTCGGATGAGCGACTTGCCCTTGGCAGCGGCAAGCTTGTTTTTGCCGTTTTGCTCAAGTCTCTTTTGTGCCTCGGCAGAGCTCAGTCCCTGCTCGGCAGCACCAAGCTCTTCTAAAACAGCTTCTTTGTCTGTGCAATAAAACTTCATTGATTTCCTCCTGAATGATATTTATTATATTATTTTATTTTTCGCAAAAAAATAGACCTATCTGCTCAAAAAAACAGATAAGTCTCGTCGTTTCAGGTAAAGCCAGGAAAAATTCCGTGCTTTTGACTTCACCGCACCCGTGGTGCCGACTACTCCCTTATATCAAAGTGGGAACGTACGCGATATATTATAATAATAGTTTGTGAACAATTTTATAACGATTTGTACCGAATATGAAAATTTTGCGCTTTTTTAAAAAAATTGGCAAAACACAAGAACTTTTATAGTTTTTTTGCGTCTATATAGGTGAAGTAAGATTTTTCTTGCAATTGTCAGGGGAGTGTGATATAATGAAGGAAAGAAATGCACGATTGAGATCGAAATCCATGGAATGCACCGGGGTTGAAAGGAGGCACGCAGTATGATACAAAAGCAAGCGCAAAAAAACGCACGCAAATGCCGTGTGATCCCAACACTGGTTTGGATTGCGATCATCGTCATAACGGCTGCATGGGCTATCGTGATGCACCGTCCGACGCTTGGCACGCTGCTGATGCTTTTTAACGTATTGTGGCTGCCGAGATTTGTGCAGGGAATGCTGATCAAAAAGTACTTAAAGGGTGCTTGGGACCGAGGAGAATACGAGCTTTACTATGAAAGTGCACGCGCGCTTTGCTTAGAAAACGAGCGCAACTTGATGTACGCAGAGGTCCTGTTTTATGATGGCGCGTATCAAAGGCTGATCAATATCTGTACGGCAAACATAGGCGAGCTGCAAGCAAAGAAAGGCAAAAGAAAGCGTTGGCTGTGCTATTACTATCTGTATCATTTAGCACGGGTGTATTTCAGACTGGCAGACTACCAAAATCTTGCAAAGGTTTGTCAAGCCTTCCGCACCCGACTGCAAAGCGAGGATGGCGCAATGCAAAAGCAGCTTGCACCTTACCAAAAAATTCTGGAAACGTATGAGCTTTATATACAGGGAGATGCGCCGAATGTGCTTGCCGCTTTGGATGAGAGCGATGCCAAGGGCGGTGCATTGGAGCATGGCGGCAATTTGCTCATCCGTGCGCGCGTAGCGGCAGAGCTGCAGGGGGATACTGCGGCAGCAGCTGAACTGTACACACGTGTCCTGCAAGAAAGTCCCTTGCAGACGCACCGTGATCTGGCGCAAAAGGCGATTGAGAATTTACAGCAGGGCTTACCGTACGGGTATGGCAATCCCGAGCTTTTGCCCGAGCAGGGATACGTGCTGACAAA